>CALGIB010000510.1 GCA_937915955.1 uncultured Pseudomonadota bacterium | reverse complement strand
GAGCTCCAGGTCCGGGTCGTCGAGCTGGACCGAGGGGGCCTCCACGATCACGGCGTCGTCCGGGTCTCCCTCGGGCATGTCCGCGGCGACCCATTGCCTCAGCAGGGCCTGCTCGCCCTCGTCCAGCACCATGAACTCGCTGCCCTCGAAGTCGCGGCAGTCGGGATCGGTGGTCGGAGGCGGCATGCGGCCGTCCTCGACGGCGTCCAGGATCACCGGCGCGAGCTCGCGGGTCTGCTCGAGGGAGCTGAAGTCGCCGGGCCCCTGACCTCCCTCGGCGTGGCAGCGCAGGCAGTGCTCCTGCAGCAGCGGCGAGACCTCGGCGTGCCAGGTGGGAGGCGGGTCGGCGCAGGCCAGGACGGGGAAGAGCCACATGAGGGCTTGCTACCACGGCGCCGCCGGTGGCCGCGAGCCCGCTCGCGCTGCCCGCTCGAGCCGCGCCGCCGCGAGGCCTGCTCGGCCAGAGCCGCTGGGGGGATTACAGGCCGGGGATGGCCAGCATGGTGCCAGCTCTCGCGCAGCGGCTGGTCCGGATCGGGGATTCGGACCAGGTGACCCTGCGTGGGGCCGAGCAGGACGCCGCAAGCACGGGCCTGGACCCAGGGGCCCTCGAGCAGGTCTGGCGGGACGTCGTCGAGGTCTACCGATCGGGCCTGTACCCGGCGCTGTCCCTCTGCCTGCGCCACAAGGGGCGGGTCGTCCTGGACCGCTCCATCGGCCACCTCCGAGGGGTCGGGCCGGACGACGAGGGCCCGCCCGTGCCGCTCAGGCCGGACTCGCTGTTCAACCAGTTCTCGGCCAGCAAGCTGATGACCTCGATGCTGGTGCACCTGCTCATCGAGCGGGGCGAGCTCAGGCTGGACACGCCGGTCGCGCGCTACCTGCCGGGCTTCGAGCAGAACGGCAAGGGCCGCATCACGCTCAAGCAGGTGCTGCAGCACGGGGCCGGGCTGCACCGCTTCCCCAGCGACCTGGGCATGGCTCCGCTGGATCTGCTGGCGGATCCCGTGGCCCAGCGCGACGTCCTGTTCCGGGTCGAGCCGGCGGGGCGAGAGGGCTGGGTGGCGTACTCGCCGATCCTGATGGGCGTGGTCCTGGCCGAGGTGATCCGGGCCACCCAGGGCTGTGACGTGCGGGAGCTCGCGGCCAGCGAGATCCTGGATCCGCTGGGCTTCGCGGACCACCAGTACGGCGTCGCCCCCGAGCAGATCGATCGCGTCGCGGACCACGCGATGACCGGGCCCGTGATCCCCGGTGTGATGAGCCAGGTCTTCCAGAGCACCGTCGGCTTCCCGGTCGCCACGGCCATCGAGATGTCCAACGATCCGCTGTTCAAGACGGCGGTGATCCCCTCGGCGAACGTGATGGCCAGCGGTCGCGAGACCACGCGCTTCCTGCAGCTCCTCCTGAACGGGGGACAGCTGGACGGCACTCGGGTGTTCAAGGAGCGGACCCTGTCGCGAGCGGTGCAGGACCGCACCCGCGCGCAGCCCGACGGCACCTTCGGCTTCCCCATGCGCTACGGCCTAGGACCCATGCTCGGCGGCGATCGGTTCAGCCTGTTCGGCCTGGGCACCCGCGGCAGCTTCGGCCACCTGGGCTTCACGACCGTGGTGGTCTACGCCGACCCCCGTCGCAAGCTGGCCGTCAGCTTCCTGAACACCGGCAAGCCCTTCCTCGCCCCCGGCATGGTCGGCTGGTACCGCGTCCTCCAGCGCATCGCTCTGGCCGTCCCGAGGACCGCTTGAGGGCGCGCCTGCTGGCGCTGCTGGCCCTGGCGCTCCTGAGCTCGGTGGCGCTGGCTCGACCTCGGCACGTCCAGGCCGAGGAGCTGGTCGGGACCTGGGCGATGAAGCTCCAGCTGGCGGTGATCGCCCAGGTGCCGGTGCTCGGGGACAGCGCGACGGTGAACCACCGCACGAACCTGGCGACGCTGCGCATGCAGGACGGTGTCCTGACGCAGACGCACAGGGCCTGCCGGGTCGAGGTGGTCGCCGAGCGGGACTTCGCCACGCCGATCGTGCCCCAGGCCTTCGTCGATCACCTGCCGGAGAAGACCTACCCGGTGGAGCTCCGGGACATCGGCGACCAGGTCCGGTACGACGTGGACCTGCAGCTCGAGGTCATGGGCTACGACGAGACCCTGCCCGAGCCGGTGCCGTCGGACGACCAGGACAAGCGCATCGAGGACACCGACCAGGACGGCAGGATCGGCATCACGTTCCTGGTGGACGCGCCGGTGTTCGGGCGGGTCGAGGTCTACGCCGTGCAGCTGGCGCACACGGTGCTCAAGGGGCGCGTGCTGAGCCCCGACCGCGTCGTCGGGAGCGCGCTCATGCTGGTGCTGGAGCAGCGCGTCATCGGGAGCACGAACGTGTTCTTCACGCGGGGGGCCAAGGTGCGGCCGGACAACGCGCACAGCTCGTTCGAGATGGATCGGGTGGCCGAGGGGAGTGGCTGCGAGGACATCTGAGGGTCCGCGGGGTGGACGCTGTGCGTGTCCGTGTAGCGCGCTCTCGGGTGTCCGCGCGCTCGGCTCGGCGGCGTTGGTCGGCGACTGTCGAGGGGGCGTCTATTCGACACTGAACATCCATTCAGGTACGCTCCGTCCATGCTCGCCCGCCAGCTCTCGCTCTTGGACCCCCCGCTGTCCTTCGACCCCGCCTCTCTCCTCGGTCCCGTGCAGGATCTGGGGGCCGGCGCGTGGATCCAACACGTGCCCGGCTTCCTGCGCGGGCACGACCGCCTCTTCGAGCAGCTGTACCAGGCCATCGACTGGCGCCAGTCCGAGCGCCTCATGTACGAGCGCGTGGTCGGGGTCCCGCGCCTGCTGGGCGCTCTGCCCGAGCAAGGCCACCCCCTGGTCGAGCAGATCGCCGTGCTGCTCTCGCGGCACGTCGGCCGCAAGCTGCTGTCGATCTCGGTGGCGCTCTACCGGGACGGTCGGGACTCGGTGGCCTGGCACGGGGACCGCGTGGCCGACGCCAGCGATCACGTCATGGCCACCCTGTCTCTGGGCGAGCCCCGCCGCTTCCTGCTGCGACCCAGGAAGCCCGGTCCTGGTCGCCGCAGCCAGCGCTTCGATCTGGGCTGGGGCGACCTGCTGCTCATGGGCGGCACCCTCCAGGAGCAGTTCGAGCACGCCGTCCCCAAGAAGGCCAGCGCCCTGCCGCGCATGGTCGTGATGTTTCGTCAGCTGGCTGATTAGGCTGATGTCCCAAGCAGGAGCGCGCCATGCAGCCCATCACCCACCTCGGCATCGACCACGCACTCTGCGGCGTCCCCGGTCAGCTCTCCCCCGGCCGGGCCACCGCCTCGCTCATGACGACCTCGAAGATGGCGGCGGACGACCGCGGCCTGGTGCACGGGGGCTTCGTCTTCGGCCTGGCGGACCACGCGGCGATGCTCGCGGTGAACGACCCCAACGTGGTGCTCGGCAGCGCCTCGACCCGCTTCCTCGCCCCTGTGCGCGTGGGCGAGGTGGTGACGGCCAGCGCCCAGGTCACCGAGGAGAAGGGTCGCAAGCGCGTGGTCCGGGTCCAGGCCCAGGTCGGCGAGCGCGTGGTGCTCTCGGGCGAGCTGGTCTGTTTCGTGCTCGACCAGCACGTCCTGGACGGAGCCGCCGCGCCCCCCGGCCGGTCGGAGCCCCGCACCGCGGGATGACCTAGACTGTCGCCGATGACCGCGCCCCCCAGCTCCGCCCTCACCGACGCGGCCCGACAGCGCCTGATCGGGGCCGCTGGGGTGGCGCTGGCGCTGTACGCCCTGTGGCTGGTCTGGCACATCGGCACGCACCCTCGCGCCCAGTGGGACTTCCTGACCTACGGCTACGCGGTCCAGGCATGGCAGGACGGCGCGGACCCCTACGCGCCGCTGGGCGAGTGGTCGCTGCCCTTCGTCTACCCGCCCTGGACCCTGCCGGTCCTGGCCGCGCTCACGCTGCTCCCTCCCCTGGCCTGGCTGGGGTTGAAGGTGCTGCTGGCCGGGGGCCTGCTCGCGCTCTGGAGGCGGCTGGAGCTCAGCCTCCTGCTGCTGGCCTTGATCGCCCTGGTCGGCCTGCACGCGCCGCTCTATCGGGACCTGCTCTCGGGCAACGTCAACCTGCTCGAGGTGAGCCTGGTCTGGGCGGGCCTCTACGCGCTCTACAAGGGCAAGGAGCCCCTGTTCGTCGGGCTGATCGTGGCCGCCTCGCTGTTCAAGCTGACCCCCGTGCTGCTGCTCGGCCTGCTGGTCTTCGGTGAGCACCCCCGTCGGTGGGCGCTGCTCGGGGCGGGCCTGGGCGTCGTGGCCCTGGCGGTCGCGGCCAGCTGGCTGCTGCAGCCCGAGCTCTTCCAGGCCTGGCTGGCCAACGTCGGCCGGCTCGAGGAGTTCGCGCCCTACGACGTCTCCACCCGCGCCTTGACCACCGAGCTGCGCGAGGCGCTCTCGGTCACGCTCGGCGTGCAGCTGGCGCCCTCGGTGGGTGGCTCGCTGTATGGGCTCGCCGCGCTGGTCATCGCGGGGCTGAGCTTCCGAGGCCTGCGCCAGGCCGAGCTCCGGCGACGCCTCTTCATCGCCACCGCCGCCTACGCGCTCGTGCTTCCCAGGCTCAAGGACTACGCGCTGCTGCTGCTGGTCCCGGCCGCGGTCGCGGGCCTCAAGGACATCGGCAAGCGAGGCGCCTTCGCCCTGCTGCTGGCCCTGCTGCTGCTGAACACGGACTCCAGCGCGCTGACCTCGCTGCCCGGCCTGCGCGAGCTCCAGATGCTCGCGCTGCGCTACCTGCCCTGGCTGGCCGTGCTCGCGATCTGGCTGGTGAACCTCAAGCAGGCGCAGCGCCGGTGAAGCACGAGCGCCTGGTCCTGGTCCTGGTCGCCCTGATCGCCCTGCTACCCGCCGCGCTGCCTGGGGCGGACTGGTACATGGACAACCCGGCCCACCTGGCCGAGGTCGAGGCCATCTCGCAGCACGTGCTGCCGGGCTTCGTGGGCTGGGTGCCCGACCTGAACCTGGGCCAGCCGCTGGTCCAGCAGGCCGCGCCGCTGGTCTGGGTGCCGCTGGCGGCGCTGAGGCGACTGGGCCTTCCGCTGTGGCCCCTGTACCTGCTGGGCATGCTGGCCAGCCAGGTGGTCTACGCCCTGGGAGCCCACGCGCTCGCGAGGCGCCTGCTGGGAGCCGGCCCCGGCGCGCTGCTGGCGGCGGCGCTGATCGCCTGCGCGCCGATCGACCTCTACGGCATCGCGGGCGCGGCCGGCGGGATGTGGCCCTACCGCCTGTCCAACGGCCTCCTGTTCATCCTGCTCGCGCGCCCCTGGCGAGCCTGGCAGCGAGCGGCGTTGCTGGGCTCGATCCTGCTGATCCACCCCTTCACGGCGCTGATCGCATTCGGCGGGATCAGCCTGGAGGCGCTCGGCGCCCTGGCTGGAAGGCGCTGGCTGCCGGTGCTCGGGACCGTCCTGGCCCTCGTCGTCGCCGTGCTGATCGCGGGGGCCTGGCTGGTGCCGCTCCTAGCCGAGCCCGGCCTGCGGGCGCTTCGCTTCGAGGGCCTGATGTCGCCGCTCAGTCTCGCCGCCATCACCGTGCTCCCGGTCGAGATCGCAGGAGCGCTCGGCGGGCGAGGCCTGGACTTCCTGGGGGGCTGGACCTCGGGCATCTGGCTCTTGTCCGTCCTCGCGGGCCTGAGCCTCTGCTGGCGCGCGCGCCCGGTCGACCCAGGCCTGGCGCTGCGCCTGGGCCTGGCGGTGCTGGGGCTGCTGCTCGCGGTCCTCGTGTTCTACCTGTACACGGACGCCCAGCCGCTGGGCCCGATCCCCTGGCGCCACACCCTGTACGCGAGGGTGCTGCTCTGCGTGCTCGCCGGGGCTGGGCTGGCCAGCTGGATCCCCGAGGGCAGGCTGCTGGCGGCGCTGGTCGTCCTGGGGCTGGGAGGCAGCATGGTCGGTGCCCGTGAGCTGCCGGTGGCGGACGCGGATCGCCAGGTCCAGCTCAGCCTGGAGCGGACCTGGGGCGCCCTCGAACGGGCGGGACCGCAGGGGGTGGTCTACCAGGCCGACACGTTCCAGGCGCCCGCGGTGGCCGAGAGCCTCGTCTGGTCCCACCCGGGCGGCCTGCTGCGGCTGCGGACCGGCCTCCCGGTGATGGGCAGCTGGTTCCGCCTCTCGCCCAGCGCGGTGAACGAGCGCGCCTACAGCGAGGGCTGGCGGCTCTTCGGCGAGGTGCAGAAGGAGCTCACCGACGACGCCCTCTACGCCCACGTCAAGCGCTACGGCGTCGGCGCGATCGTCACCGTCGACAAGCCCCTGCGCGAGCGCCTGTCCGGGGACGCGCGCTACGCCCAGGTCGCCGAGGACGGCATCTTCGCGGCCTTCGTGGTGTCGGCCCCGCCGCCGAGTCGGGTGGGCGCGGCCGGCGGCGAGGTCCAGGTGCTCCTGGACGAGCCGACCCGCATCCAGGCTCGCGTCGGCGGCCAACAGCAGCAGCCCTTCCGGGTGCGCAGCAGCTACCACCCCTGGTGGTCGGCCACGCTGGATGGGCAGCCGCTGGCGCTGGCGCTCGAGGAGAAGACCGGGATGATCTCGGGGGTCACCGGACCGGGCCTGCTCGAGCTGCGCTGGGAGGACCGGGGAGCGCGCTTCCGCTGGGTCTCGCTGCTGGGCCTGGCGGGCCTCCTGGGCCTGTTCGGGCTCAGGGCACGCCTGTGATCTGGCTCGCCACCGCCCTGGCCGGCGCCCCCGAGGCGGCCTTTCCGATCCAGACCATCACGCTGGACAACGGGCTCGAGGTCTGGCTCCAGCCTCGCGACGGCCAGGCCTTCGCCGCCCTCGTCGTCGTTCGGGGTGGTGGCCGCTACGAGAGCCTCGAGTCCAGCGGCGCCAGCCACCTGCTCGAGCACATGCTGTTCACCGGCACCGAGCGCTTCCCCGACGAGCGGGCGCTGCGCAACTTCGTCGAGGAGCGCGGCGGCAGCTTCAACGGGCACACCTACGACGAGTCCGTGCGCTACCGGGTCTTCCTGCCGGCCCGCTACCAGCGCGACGCGCTGGAGTGGCTGGAGCAGGTCGTCTACCACCCGCTGCTGAGCCAGGAGCAGCTCGACAAGGAGCGCGAGGTCGTCTTCGAGGAGCGGGGCGGGAGAGACGGCTGGTGGATGCGCAAGCTGCACGAGGCCGGCTTCAGCCAGAGCATCTGGCTCGAGGCCCAGCGCCTGTACTGGCCCGACTCGATGCTGGGCGTGCGACGCATCGGGGACGACCTCAGCCTCGATGCCATGACGCTGGAGCGCATCGAGGCCTTCCACGCGCAGCACTACGGCCCCGAGAACAGCGCGCTGGTCCTGGTCGGCGCCTTCGAGCCCGAGGTCGTCCTGGTCGACGTCGAGCAGGTCTTCGGTGGTCTGGCCGATGGGCAGCGCGCGCCCGTGGCCGTGCCCCCGCCAGCGACGCCCTCGAGCCTGCCCGAGCGCCAGTGCTTGTGGGACCTGGGCATCTGGGACCAGGCCACCCTGGGGCTGACCTGCCCGGCGGTGGGCAGCGAAGACCCGCTCTACCCGGCCGCCGATCTGGCCGCCTGGTACCTGCAGGACCTGCTCTTCGACGAGCTACGGACCGAGCGCGCGCTGGTCTACGGGGTGTCCGCTGACATCCAGGGCTGGAGCGACGCCGGCTACCTGCTGGTGTCCGCCGACATGGATCGCCGCAAGCTGCGCGAGGCCGAGGCCGTGCTGCTGGACGTGATGCAGGAGCACCGCGGCGGCGCGCTGGATCAGGTGCGCCTGGAGCGGGCTCGCCAGCAGGCGATGGGCCTGACGGAGATCGGCTTCGAGGAGTCCATCGACCGCGCGCACATGCTCGGGGCGACCTGGCTGGCGGCGCCCTCGGCGAGGCGGATGACGTCGACGGCGCGCTGGAGCGCCAGCGCCGAGCAGGTGCGCCAGGTCTTCGCCAGCTGGCAGAGCTGCACGACCTGGAGGCAGATGGCGCTGCTCAGCCAGCGCCAGGCCTGGGCCCTGGTGGCGGCGCTGGGGCTGGGCCTGCTCGGACTTGCGGTGTGGCGGGTGCGTCGCCTGGGGCGATAGCTGCGCGCCATGCTGCCGCTGCTCCTCGCCGCCATGCTGCCGGTCGCGCTCGGAGCGGGCCTGGCCCTGGGCCCTGGGTTGAGCCACCGGTGGCGCGGACCGGCCACGGCCTTCGCGGTCGCGGTGGCCCTGAGCGTGGTGCTCAGCGAGCTGCTGCCGCACGCCGGCGAGCAGCTCGGCCCCTTGGCGCTGCTGCTCTTCGGGGTCGGGCTGGTCGGGCCGGGCCTGCTGGAGAGCCTGGGCCGCCGGCTGTCGCGTGGGCGCCGCGGCTCGCTGGGGGCCGAGCTCGGCTTCGGCGGCCTGGTGCTGCACCAGGTGCTGGACGGGGTGCAGATCGGCGGCTCCTCGCAGCTGGGCGAGAGCGCCTGGGGCGTGGCCCTGGCCGTGGCCGCCCACTCGGTCCCCCTGATCGCCGCGGTGACGCTGGGCTTCGCGCGGCGCGAGGGCGCCCGTCGGGCGGGGGTCCGAGCGGCGGCCCTGGTGCTCGTCACTGGGCTTGGCGCGGGCATCGGCACCTGGGGCACGGCGCTGCTGCCCCAGCAGGCGCTGGCCTGGGTGGGGGCGCTGGTCGGCGGCCTGCTGCTGCACGTGCTGTGGCACGACCTCTGGGAGAGCCCGCCCCGCACCGCGGTGCATCGGGGGGTCGAGCTGGGGGCCTTCGGGCTGGGCATCGCCCTGCCGCTGTGTCTGGTCGAGGGGCACGTCGCGCACGCCGGGGACGGGCCGATCCTGAGCGACACGCTGGGCCTGCTGGCGGTCGAGCTGTCCCCGCTGCTGCTGGGGGGCGTGCTGCTGGGCGCGCTGGTTCGAGCGACCTGGACGGGGGTCGCGGCGGACTGGGTCGCGGGTCGGGGGTCGCTGGTCCAGGCCCTCCGCGGGCTGGTGCTGGGCGCCCCCCTGCCGCTCACGGCCTGCTCGCTGCTGCCCGTCGCCGAGGCCCTGCGCAAGCGGCGCGCCTCGGCCGCGCTGGTGCTGGCCTTCCTGCTGATGGCTCCCCAGCTGGGACTCGAGGTCCTGGGCCTGGGCTGGGGGCTGATGGGCTGGAGGTTCGCGGCCCTGCGCCTGTCCGTGGCCGCGGTGGCCTCGCTGGCCGGGGCGCTGGTGTTGGCGAGTCAGGTCTCGGCCCCCGATCCGGTGCCGGAGTCCGTGCCGCTGGCGCCGCAGCAGAGCCTCCCTCGGAGGACCCTGCTGGCCCTCGACGAGACCCTCGTGCACGTGCTGCCCTGGGTGCTCGTGGGCCTGGTCGTCGCCGCGGCCGTGCAGGCCTTCGTGCCCGCGATCCAGGGCGACAGCTGGCTACAGACGCTGCTGGCCGCCGCGCTGTCGCTGCCGCTGTACGTCTGCTCGAGCGGGGCCACGCCGGTCGCCG
>CALGIB010000509.1 GCA_937915955.1 uncultured Pseudomonadota bacterium | reverse complement strand
TGAGCACGCGGGCGCCGACCTCGACCAGGAAGGCCTCGGCCTGGGGCGTGTAGGCGCCTCCGGTGAGGAACAGCATGCGCCGGGCGACCTCGGGGCGCTCCGCGCTCAGCCGCCTATGGATCTCCATGCCGTCCACGTCCGGCAGCATCAGATCGCAGACGACGAGATCGAAGTCCTCGCTCAAGGCGCGCTCCAGGCCCCGCTGCCCCAGCAGCTCGACCTCGACCTCGTAGGAGCGGTCGAGCCCTCGCTTGATCGCTCGGGCGAGCAGCCGCTCGTCGTCGATGAGCAGCAGACGGGCCCGCTGCGGCGCGGCGTCCAGGCTGAGCTCGGGGAGCCGGGGTTTGTCCAGGACCGGCTGAGCGACGCGCGGCAGGTAGACCCGGAAGCGGGCGCCCCGGCCCTGGGCGGTCTCCAGCTCGATGCGGCCGTTCATGGCCTGGACCAGCCCAGCGCTGATGGACAGGCCCAGGCCCAGGCCCTCGCCCACCGAGCGGGTGGTGTAGAAGGCGTCGAAGATCCGATCCGCCACCTTCGGCGGCATTCCGGGTCCGTTGTCCTCGATCTCGACGACGACCTGATCGGGCCCAGCCCCGGCGCTCCGAACCGAGACGACGTTGAGCTCGCGCGGGCGCTCGCCGAAGGCGTTGACCGCGTTCTGCACGAGGTTCAGCACCACCTGGCCAAGACGCGCGGAGTCGCCCAGGACCACCAGGCCCTCTTCGTGGCTCACGCGCAGGTGCGCCCGGTGCTCGGTGACGGTGCGCACCATCGCCAGTGAGCTGGTGATGGCCGACCGGAGCACCAGCGGCTCGAGGTGGGTCTTCTGGCTGGGGGACAGCTGCTTGAGGTCACCCACGATGCGCGTGGCCCGATCGATGCCGACCATCGACTCGTCCAGGGCCGCGAGCATCTCGGACAGCCTGGTCAGGTCCCCCGTGCGCTGGGCCAAGTGCAGCTGGGCGCGCACGAACTCGGTGTTGCTGCGGACGAAGGCCAGGGGGTTGTTCAGCTCGTGCGCGACGCCAGCGGCCAGGGTCGCCACGCCGCTGAGTCGAGCCTGGACGCGCTCCTGGGCCTGGCGTTCGATGGCGTCCTGCTGCCGCGCGGTCTCACGGAACAGGCCCCCGAGCTCCTCGGCCGTCGCGTTGACGAGGAAGGCCAGCGCGTCGGCGTGGCTGCCGTCGAAGTAGCGCGGCGCCCGGGCCTCGAAGTCGCCGCCGGCCACGCGTGTCAGCACCTCGTTCACGGTCTCGACGGTGCGCTCGGCCTGGGCGTGGGCCTCGATCCGCAGCGCGAACTGCTCGCCCAGCTCCTCAGCGAGCACGTTGAACAGGTAGGCCAGGGTGTCCTCGTCGTCCCGAGCCCCGGTGCGCGGGAGCCGCACGTCGAAGTCGCCGCGCGCGAGCGCCAGGAAGGCGTCGACCAGCACCTGCTGGCTCACGCGGTGCCGCTGTGCTGGATCCACGTCATTTCCCCTCCGACCTCACGAGCAGGCGTCCTGCTCGAGCCACGCCGGTGAGCTGGCGACCAGGGCCTTGCCCTGGATCAGGGCGCGGATCTCCTCGTCCACGGGGCGACCTCCGAGCGCTCCGTCGGGGCCGCGGTTCCTGCGGCGGCGGCGACAAGGCCTTCCTCCACGCATCATCCCATGGCATCGGACACCCATGGCAGCCCGCCGGCCGAGATACCAGGGCGCGCAACCGGAAGGCCCCCATGTCGTCGTTCACCGATCTCCCCCTCCTGCCCTCGCTCACCGCGAGCCTGACCGAACAGGGGCTGACCCGCCCGACCGAGATCCAGGCCCGGACCCTGCGCGATCTGCTCGGCGGCGCCTCGCTGATCGGCGTGTCCGAGACGGGCAGCGGCAAGACCCTGGCCTACGTGCTGCCGATGCTGCACCAGCTCAAGACCCTGGAGAACGAGGGACACCCCGTCTCCCAGACCGGCCGCCCCCGGGGCCTGGTCCTGGTCCCCGGGCGAGAGCTGGGCGAGCAGGTCAGCAAGGTCTTCAAGGGGCTCACCCACGCCACGCGCGTCCGGGTGCGCGTCGCGCTGGGAGGCTCGGCGCTGCGCGTCGCCCGTCGCAACATCGGGGCCCCCTTCGAGATCCTCGTCGCCACCCCGGGGCGCCTGGTCCAGCTGCTCGACACCGGGGATCTGCGCCTGGACGACCTGCGCATACTGGTCTTCGACGAGGCCGACCAGATCGTCGATCCCGGCTTCCTGCCGGTGGCTCGCCGCATCCTCGAGGACAGCCGCCAGGCCGTGCAGCTCGTGATGTTCTCGGCCACGCTGCCGCCCACGCTCGAGACCAGCGCCGAGCAGCTGTTCAAGAAGGCGCCCACGAAGATCCGGACGCAGGGCAGCCAGAAGCTGGTGCCGAGCCTGCGGGTCGTGGACAAGACCGTGGACGAGAAGAGCCGCCTGGACGGCCTGGGCGCGGTGCTGGCCGAAGACCTGGGCGTGAGCACCCTGCTGTTCGCCAACACCCGAGAGCAGTGCGACGCCATCGCCAGGTGGCTGGGCCATCACGGGCTGGACTTCGTGGACTACCGGGGAGAGATGAACCGGACCGAGCGCCGCGACAACCTGCGGCGCTTCCGTGACGGCGAGGTCACGATGCTGCTCACCACCGACCTGGGCGGTCGCGGGCTGGACATCGAACACCTCGAGCGGGTCATCAACGTGCACATGCCCAAGGATCTGACCAACTACCTGCACCGAGCCGGGCGCACGGCGCGAGCGGGCCGGGCCGGGCTCGTCGTCAACCTGGTGACCGTGAAGGACAAGGCCCTGCTCGCGAAGCTGGCCAAGAAGAAGGTCGGTCGCTGAGCGAGCGGGAGGTCCCCGAGGTGAACCGGCGAACAGGGCTAGCGACGGGTGTCCGTCAGCGGTTGACCCACTCTGGTGTGTTGCCCGTGACGGTGAGGCTCGCGGCCGCCTCGGCGAAGACGTCCCGCTCGGACCCCGAGGTGGGCTCGAAGGTGTTGCCCGTCACCACGAGCGCGTCCACGAAGGGCGGCGGCTCGGAGCTGAGCGTGGCGTAGTCGATCAGCGAGACCCAGCCGCCCTTGGCCTGGATCCAGTTGTCCGCGACCGTGATGGTGCCGAACTCGGCCGCCACGTAGCGAAAGATCCACACCCCCGTGCTGCCGCCGGTCCAGGAGTTGACCCGGATGTCCTCGGCGCAGGTGATCACGTTGTCGCGGATGTCCAGGTCTCCTCCCTCGGCGGTGTCCCCCGAGTGGGTGATGCCCGCGTCCACCCCGGTGAGCGTGTTGCCCTGGACGAGCACCCCGTCCGTGCTGGCGCGGAAGCTGATGCCCTGGACCATGGCCTCCCCAGCCTCCGGCACCTCGACCACGTTGTCCTCGACGAGCACGTCCGCGCAGGCGTCGAGGCGGACGACCACGTCGGTGCTCGAGGCCTCCTCGCCGCGGTGGAGCGTCAGGTCGTTGCCTCGGATCACCACGTCGCTGACGCGGTCGCCGTCGGCGTAGGGCGAGAAGTAGATCCCAGCGCCCACCGTCTCGATGACGTTGTCTTCGACCGTGACGCCGGTGGGTCCGAAGGGCGAGGTGCCCGTCTCGTCCCCGAAGTCCACACCCCAGCCCCCGATGAAGGTGTTGCCGGAGACCCGGGCGTCGCTGACGGTCAGGTTCGCGGTGCTGCCCGACCAGGCGATGCCCTCGTCCTCGATCAGCGTGGAGTCGGTCAGGCTGAAGCCGGTCACGTAGAAGACATTCAGCGGGGTCCACACGTCCGTGTTCCGCGTGGACAGGCGCTCGATGGACAGGTCCAGGCAGTCCTGGAAGAGCAGGCCTTCGGTGCGCGAGTCGGTGAAGCTGACGTCGACCCAGCGGATGTCCGTCGAGGACAGCACCGCCGTGGGGGCCGCGTAGCTCTGGTCGTCGATGCCCCAGTTGGCCTCCCAGCCGGTGACCAGCACGCGCTCGAAGAGCAGGCCGTCGACGTGCTCGAAGCGGGCCAGGTTGTCCGTCTCCGGGTAGTCCCAGGGCTCCTCCAGGTGGGCGTGGCGGTGGCCGTCCAGGACCAGGTCACGGACCACGAGGTCGGAGGCGCCGGTGGCCTGAAGCATGCGGGTCGGGTGGAAGCCCCCGGTCGAGGGGTGGACCAGCGCGCTCCGCAGGGTCGCGGTGGGCTCGTTCCCCTCGGGCCCCTGCAGCCGCGCCCCGCTGGAGAGGGTCACCGTGTCGGCGAGGTCGTAGACGCCCGCGTCGAGGTCGACGATGGCGAAGAAGTCGGCCGCGCGCTGGAGGCCGGCCCGGTCGTCGAGGTCGTCGTCCGGCACGGCGCCGAACCACTCGGGCCAGGCGGACTCGATGTCCGGAGCCCCCGTCACCTGGCCGGCGTCCGAGAAGATGCGAGCGCGCCCAGCCTGAATGCCGCCGTCCACCCTCACCTCGGACACGACGTCCAGCCAGGCCCCGTCCGAGAACGACAGGGTGACCCAGGACGGGAAGTCCAGATCGCCGAGGATCGGCCAGGCCTGGGCCGCCTCGAAGACCAGCACCGCCTCACAGCCCTCGGGCACCGAGGCCATCAGGGCCGCCGCGCTGCCCTGGATCGTGGCGTCGCTGTGGTCGCTGACCTCGGAGGAGACCTGCAGCTCCAGGGGCGAGGGGCAGGGGTCCACCGGCTCGGCGGTGTCCTGGCCCGAGTCCCCCGTCGCCAGGGGGCTGCACTCGCCGTCGTCGGCGCGACCCAGCCCGGGGCCGCAGGGCTGAGGGGTGCACGCCAGCGCGATCAGGATCATGGGGCCTCGCGGTCGTACAGGTGCTGGGGAGACGCCGGGCGGGACGGCGTTCGGTCACGGTAGGCCGACAGCTCGGGGAAGTCCTCGAGGAGGGGCAGGACGACGCGCCAGGTCAGGAGCGTCGGGAGCAGGATATCACGCGGACTCCGTCACCGTCGCCAGCGGGGTCTCCGCCCCGGATGGGTGACCTTGACCCCGCTCAGAGCGCAGCGCCGCTGGCAGGAGCTGGCGCGGCAGCGGAGCCTGAATCCGGAGGCCCTCGAACCTCAGCTCCGCGGCGTGCAGCAGGTAGCCACCGTCGCCCGGAACAGCGGTCCCCTGGGGATCCGGCAGCCCGCCGGACCGGTAGAGGGGATCGCCGACGAGGGGGTGCCCAGCGGCCGCGAGGTGTACGCGGATCTGGTGCGGGCGCCCGGTCGCGATGACCACGTCCGCCAGGAAGCGGTCGGGGCCCCGCTCGACCACAGACACGCTGGACAGCGCAGGGCGGCCCTCGGCCGAGGCCGCATGGATCGTGTCCAGCGGTGGATACGGCACCGGCCCGATAGCGAGGTCCACCTCGAAGCGGTCCAACGCGGGTGAGCCGCAGGCCAGCGCGCGGTAGCGCTTGTACACCGCCCGCTCGACGAAGAGGGCCGTGAGCCTCGCCGCGGTGGCTCGGTCGAGCGCACAGAGCACCACCCCGGAGGTGAAGCGACCCAGTCGGTGCAGCGGAGAGGCCGTCGGATGCCTTCGCCGAAGCTGGTGCAGCAAGGTGTGCTCCAGAAAACCCCCGCCTGGCAGGGTCGGGAGCCCGCTCGGCTTGTCGACGGCGACCCAGCCGGGCCCGGTCGCGAGCACCCCGAAGTCCAAGGGTGCGCTCGGCTCCTCCCAGGGCTCGCGGAAGTAGATGAGCCGCTGGCGCTCGCGGAGGCGCTCGTCCCCGCGCGCGCTCACACCATCGAGCGTGACCCGGCCCGCGGCCAGGTGCTGCTGCCAGCGTCCCCGCGTGGAGTGCCGGTAGCGGGCGGCGAGGTAGTCCAGCACGCGCTGGCCCGCCCCGCGGCGGTCGACGCGCTCCTGGTACCGGAAGCCAGCGTTCATGCCTCTTCGGCCCTCGCTCCGGCTGCGCTCTCCTGGCGGTCGTCTGGACTCATGCGCTCACCTGGCGAGGACCCGAGGGGAGTGGGACTCAGGAAGCGCCCCGGGGTCCATCGGAGCTCCCCCCATCGCGCAGCAGACCGTATTCCACGCTCAGCCGTCGCAGCGCTACCACTTCGTCCCCGAGCGCGCGAGCCAGGAGAACGTCGATTTCCTGGTATCGAGGCTGGTGAACCCAAGGACGTCGCGCCAACTTGCGATCGTTGAGCCAGAAACGCGACCAGCCCGCGGTGGTCCTGAGAAACTCCAGAGCAAAGCCCTCGCCATGCTCGAGCGCACCCAGGACGCAAACGTCGATGTAGGACTGGAGGATCGGGTACTCGAAGGAGGCCGCGCCGAGGCCGGTGCCCGGCTCGCCGCCCTCCGGCGAGTCCGGCACGTAGACCCAGACGTGCGCTCCTGGCGGCAGTCGCTTCCACGCCAAGAATCGCAGATCCGCCCGGGACAGCTCCCTACGTGCGTAGCCGGACTCCCGCGCGTCCAGCGAGACGAGGTCCTGGCACGGATAGACCACGCCGTTGATCGTCGTGGCGACCCCGGGGTGCCGCTCCACCCCCAGCGCCGTGAGCTTCGCGGCGGGGGCCTGGAAGTTCCACCCCCGGCGGAGGCCGGCGCTCGCCTGGACCTGGACAGGCACGGCAGCGCCCGCCTCGGGGTTCGACCTGCGCCGAGACTCCGTGTTGATCAGCGAACCGAAGCCGAAGACGAAGTGCGCTGGAGGCTCGACCAGGAGTCCGGGGCGCGGCTCCAGGGGCATGGGCAGCGTAGGCACGTCGAGCCGCTCGGAGGGCAGGAACCGCTCACCGTAAGCCTCGGGCAGCCGGCGCTCTGCGAAGGTGTTTCGCGCCGGGTCACGTGGATGGGCCGCGAGGAGCCGATCAATCCGCTCCCAGGCCGGCTGGTGGACCCAAGGCCTGCGGGGTACTTCGCGATCGTCGAGCCAGAACCGCGACCAGAATCCGCAGCTCTCCAGGTACTCGATGGCGAAGGCTTCGCCGTGCTCGAGGCAGCCTTCGACCACAAGATCCACGCCGGACTGCAGGATGGGGAAGTCCGCATCAGGCGGCGCGTGGACGCGAGCGACGAACATCCAGATCGGCATGTCGGCGGGAGGCAGCTCCTGCCAGCCGACCGGCTCGAAGAACCTGGGATCCATGAGAGCGATGTGGCCGTCGTTGGCGGGGCTGAAGAGCCCGTCGCCGTGGAACGCCATGAGCACGCCGTTGATGTCGTGAGCCCGCTCTCCGGCCTCTGCCGGTCGGGCGTTGACCGTGGTCTGCAAGCCATTGACCCGCGCGAACCAGCCGCGCACGAAGCCGGCCTCCCGGACCAGCCGGCACGGCAGGCCGACGCCGTCCAGGTGGACGTCGACCGCCTGCGCGAGCTTCGACCGGTAGACCGTGTTCACCAGGAAGTTGGGTGCGAAGAGGAAACCCGTGGGCGATCTGATCGACGGGACGCTCATCCGAGGAGACCATCCAACCAGAACTGGACCGGGGCCATCGATGACAGAACGGCTGCGACCAGGACCAACAGGACGACGCACACGGAGCCGATCCCGGTCGCAAGGTGGATGCGGGCAAGCCGCCGCCAGTCGTACACCCACAGCGGCGCCAACAGGCCGATCCACAGCGCCGGCATCAGGAGCACCGGGGCGCCCGTCGCCGCGCAGATTCTGCCCAGAGACGGACCCAGCAGGGCGGCCCCGGCGAGGACCATCAAGCGCCGGTGCGTCTCCAGGTCGCGCCGGAGCGCGCGAAGGCCCAGACCGTACAGACCGGCGAAGTTCAGCAGCATCACCGCGTTGGGCAAGACCATGGACTCCCCCGATCCGGGCTCGTAGGCACCCAGCGCTACCGGAACGGCGGTGCCGAGCATGCCCCCCACGATCGCCAAGCTCCCGACTCCGAGGCGCCGGTGCAGGCCCGTCTGGCCTGTCCGGACCAGGGCAGTCTGCAGAATCAGCGCCCCGTACCAGGCCAACATCAAGAGGCCGTGCGCGACGAGCAGAGGCGTGGCCGGCGGCAGACTGATGGGCCGCAGCAGGCCGTTCAGCACGAAGCCGCTGACCGCCGCCGAGGTCAGCAGGCAGGCGTAGCCCAGGAAGAAGGTCGACCGAGGTGGTGGAGTCACGTCCGTGCACCCCGGAGCAGACCGGCCGGCTGCACCGGCCTCCAGCGGGGGCCCCGATAGCTTGCTCTGCCCGTCAAACCTCACCTCGTTCGTGCCAGGAAACCGAGCCATACTACGGCCAGCCAAGCGACGGGCCCGGGCAACCGGCGCCGAGCGCCCTGCGAGGGAGACCAGAGCATCGGCGACGCAGAACTGTTGAAGCGAGGCGGAGCGACCAGCCCCATCGCACGCGCCAGCGCGCTGGCCTACCTGGCCCTTCGCGCAGACAACCTGCCGCGGCGCCCGGACCAAGCGTCGCGAGCCGGCCAGCGTCCGCGCTCCGGCCCCGCCCTCCCAGGCCTGGAAGCTCGGCCACGTCGTCCTTCAGACACGGCCGCGGACCCGCCCGTCCATCAGGAGATCCAGGCTTCGTCGATCGCGCAGTGGGGTCCACCTCGCCTCGCCGCCTTCGGCGTCCTGCTCGGGGCAAACGACTTCACCCTTCCGCGCCTCCTGGCGCGGATCACGGCGCTCGGCCGATGATCACGTCGCCTTCCCCATCTCGAACAGCCGACAGGCTCACCGCGTTCCTCGATCTCGCGGCAGCCCCGGGGGACTCGCCGGCTCTCCGCAGACGGAAGCGGATGGCCGTCGTGCTCCCGGCGATGGCGGTGCTGGTCGTGCCCTTCTTCGTGGCCGGCTTCGTCCTCGCCCGGCAGTGGGGCGCTGCGATCCCCCCGAGCCTCGCGGTGATCGGAATGCTGGGCCAGCTCTTCTGGCTTCGAAGTACGCGCAAGCTCGGCGCGGTCCCGGGCATCACCGTGGCGATGGTCCTGCTCATGACGGGCACGGGCCACGTGCTCGGGGGAGGCTTCGCCGGCTCCGGCGCCGTCATCATCTGGTCCATCTTCGCGCCAATCTGGGCGCTCGTCCTCCTGGGCCGGCGAGCAGCCGGGACCGCGCTGTTGGGGTTCTCGGTGCTGGTCCTGGCGCTGGCCTTGGGGGAGCCACAGCTTCGGGGCCTGGGCTCTCCTCTCTCCGCCGCCGCGCAAGGTCCGATGCTGGCCGTGAACCTGGTGCTGGTCGGGGTGTCGCTCTTCGTCGTCCTCGGCCGCTTCGTCGATGAGCGCGACCGAGCCCTCGCTCGCGTCTCAGCGCTCCTGCACAACGTCCTGCCCCCATCCATCGCGGACCGCCTGGAGTCCGAGCCCGAGGGGGTGATCGCGGACCGGTACGAGTCGGTGACCATCCTGTTCGCCGACATCGTGGGCTTCACCGCGCTGTCCTCCCGCCTGAGCGCCGAGGAGACGGTCGAGCTCCTGAACCAGATCTTCTCGGCATTCGACGGGTTCTGCGCAGCGGCCGGGGTCGAGAAGATCAAGACCATCGGC
>CALGIB010000508.1 GCA_937915955.1 uncultured Pseudomonadota bacterium | reverse complement strand
CCGCGCTAGTGCCTCCGCACAGGCACGGCCGAGGCCCCTGCTCGATGCGCAGACCGTCGAAGGCCTCGGCTCCGGCTCGGACCAGGCTCGTCGTGTTCCAGAGCTCCTGCGCGTGCGCGAGCGGCAGCACCAGATCGAAGCCCGGCACGCCGAGGCGCTCATTCCGAAGGACCCAGCCGTCCTCGAGCGCCGCCACGTCCGCCTCGGGCAGGGGCAGGCCCAGCCCGACCAGCGCCTGCTCGGCCTCGGGACCGGCCAGGTGCAGCACCCCGTGGCTGTGCTCGAGCCGCGTCAGCTCGATGGGGTCCATGATGATGTACATGTCGAGGCGGTCGTAGGTGTCCTCGGGGTCCATGCCGTCGAGCACCAGCAGCGCGGACTCGGCCGAGAGCATCCAGCCGTCGAGCAGGCCCATGAGCCGGCCCTTGTTGTCGGTCATCGCGTTGTGACGACCGTGACCGACGCCCAGGGTGCGCCAGTCGTTCGTGAACATGCTGTTGCAGAAGCGCCGGGTGTCCGCCCCCACCAACCGCATCACGCCCCGATCGCCCAGGTCGAAGAGGGCCGAGGCGCCGCGGACGGCGCGCTGTTCGGCGTCGAGCCGCCCCAGGACGGGGGCCTCGCCGTGGTTCAGGAGTGCCATTCAGAGCTCCTCGGCGACGTAGACCTCGCCCGTCGCCTGGTCCGTGATGTAGAGCGCGCCGTCGATCTCGACGGTCGCGGCGGCGCGCCCCAGGCCGCCGACCAGGGCCTCTCCCCCGACCTCGCGCAGGCCTGAGGTGCCGCCGGCCAGGAGTCGGCCCTCGAAGGAGAACAGGCCATAGGCCGGCACGTCCTCGACCTCGGTCAGCTCGCCTGTGGACTCGTTCAGCGAGAAGACCGCCTGCTCGGTGCCCACGTAGAGCTGCCCCTCGTGGTAGCCGACGCAGGTGGGCTCGACGCCCTGGACGATGGCGACCGCGCTGCTGCCGTCGGTCTCGACGCGCCAGACCGCCTCGACCCCGGGATCTGCGATGACGAGGTAGCCGCCGGGCGCGATGACCATGTCCTCCATCCGACGCATCGGCAGGCCCGCGTCGCCCTGCTCGGCCAGCACCGTGAAGGTGCGCTTGCTGTCCAGGGTGGCCACGAAGCCGAGCTGACCCGAGTCGGTGCCCGTGAAGTAGATGGTCTGGCCGTCCGAGGCGATGGCCTGGGGTTCGTCCAGGTCCGCCCCGATCTCCTCCTCGGCCAGGGTCTCGGGGTCCCAGGCCCAGATCGAGCCCCCGTGCTGGGTGGTGCTGAGCACCCGGCCCTGGTGCGCCGCCAGGTCCCAGCTGGCGC
Source organism: uncultured Pseudomonadota bacterium (assembly GCA_937915955.1). Classification (GTDB taxonomy): domain Bacteria; phylum Myxococcota_A; class UBA796; order UBA796; family CAJQPC01; genus JAAESX01. Next base: position 3,707 of record CALGIB010000508.1, on the reverse strand, counting down.
CGTCGGGGACCCAGACCAGCTCGGCGGTCGGCGAGTTCACGAACAGCCCGGTGTCGTCGCCGCCCTCGGAGTTGTTCCCGAAGCGGCCGTCCGGGGTGCAGGCGAGAAGGTAGATGAGCACGCTGTCCTCCGGCCAGGAGCCTGCAGGTGTTGCGCCCAAGGACGACAAAAGGAGGGTCACGGGGACCCTCCTCCTGAACGCCGGGCCGCGCGACCTCTCAGTCGACGCGGACGTAGGGCAGCAGAGCGATGTGTCGCGCGCGCTTGATGGCGAGCGTGACGTCCCGCTGCTGCTTGGCGGTCAGCCCCGTGAGCCGACGGGGCAGGATCTTGCCGCCCTCGGTCAGGAACTTCTTGAGGGCATCGACATCTTTGTAGTCGATGTTGTCGAGCTTCCCGACACGCGGGGAACGACGGCGAGCCATGAGTAACCTCCGAACCGGCGCCGGCTAACGGCCTGCGCCTCGGGCGGCAAGGACACCTTCAGTCGGCTTCGAGTGCATCTCGGAGCGCGCTGAGGGACTGCCGCCAGGTTTTGTCGAGCGCAGCACGTGCCTCCTCCTCATCGAGGGGGCCGCCGCCGCTGTGGACCAGGCTCAGGCGCGTCTCGTCGCCCTCGCTGCCCACGGTGAAGGTGAGCGCCGTGCCCTTGGTCGGGGCCGGCGAGCTGCTGTCCCAGCGGATCTCCAGCTTCGAGGTGGGTCGCCAGGTGACGATGATCCCTACCTCGTCGACGAGCTCACCCTCGTCGTCTTCGCTCTGCAGGATGACCCGGCCGCCCTTGCGGCCGTCTACACGGGCCTCGTCGGCGTACCACTGCGTCCAGCCATCCGAAGTGGTCAGCATGCGCCAGACCGCTCGGTTGCCAGCTGCGATGTGGATCTGTCGACGAATCGACGCCATGCACTCCTCCAGGCCGCGGCCCGATAACCCCCGGTTAGGCTGGTGGCATGTGGCTCTTGGCACTCGCCTGCAACAAGGACTCCGTCCCGGTCGCGTCGGACTCGGCCTCCGCGATCATCGACAGCCCAGGCCTGGACTCCGAGCTCCCCTCGGTCGAGCGCTTCGAGGGCCAGGGCGGCGGCTACGGGAGTCGGCTCGCGAGCACCCACTCCGGGGTCCTGGTGGCCGCGCCCTGGTTCGAGGACCGCGGCGAGGTCTATTTGCTGGGCGAGCACGAGCCCCTGGCCAGCGGGGCTCGGAGCTACGGGCTGAGCCTGGCCAGCGACGGCTCGGATCCGGGCAGCTCGGCCGCGCCGATGGACGAGCCGGGCCTGCGGGGCAGCCGCGTGCGCTACGACGGCGCCTGGCTCGAGGTCTCGGTCGAGGGCGTCTACGTGGACGAGGTGCTCGTCCCCACTCCGGCGCGCGCCATGTCGGCGACGCGGGTCGAGGAGACCCTGGTGGCGGGCCTGACGTCCGGCGTCTGGACCGAGCAGGGCTGGCTGGCCGAGGCCGAGCCGGGCTCGGAGCTGGGCCTCTCCTCCTGCAGCGCGGACCTGGACGGCGACGGGCAGGAGGATCTCGCCGTCGGGGCCCCCGGCTCGGACCAGGTCCAGGTGTGGCTGTCCCTCGACGAGGAGCCGCGCGTCCTGCAGGGGCAGGGCGGGCGCTTCGGACAAGCCCTGGCCTGCGGGCGCGAGCGGCTCGTCGTCGGCGCCCCGCTGGCCGAGGACGGGGCGGGAGCGGTCTGGCTCTTCGAGGGGCTGGAGCCGAACGAGCTCGTCTGGATCGGCGAGGAGGGCGACCGCCTGGGCAGCGAGGTGCTGCTCTACGGCGAGGTGGTCTACGCGGGGGCCCCGGGCGGACCGGACAGCCCCGGGGCGGTGTGGGTCCTGCGCTGACTCCAGGCCATGACGGCCGCGACCAGCAGGAGGAAGGGCAGGCCCGTCAGGAAGCCGGCGATCGCCAGCGACAGCGCGGTGATTCGACCGGACAGCCGGGTGACTCGACGAGCCGAGGCGGAGCCGTAGCGCTCTCGGGCCAGGAGCCAGACCAGCTCGCCGCCGGAGGTCGGCCAGGCGGGCAGCAGGGCCACCAGGCCGCTGAAGCCGACGACCAGCGCGCAGCTGTGGGCCAGCTCCCCGAGCCCGGGGGCCAGGCCCCCCAGCCCGAGCAGGGCGAGCGCCAGAGCCCCTGCGCCGATGGGGGGCGCGGCGGCGATCGCGCAGGCCAGCAGACCGGAGCGATCGCACTGGGCGAGCACCCCGAGTCCATGCAGCTCCAGGTCCCCCTCGGCGTGTACGAGGCGAGCCAGCGCCAGCGTCAGGGCCGCCTGGGCCAGGACCGCGACCAGCGCCGAGGCGAGCAGGACCAGCGCGCCCACCCATCCGCCACCCAGCATCTGCATGCCGGCGATCGCGCCGAGCACGAAGGGCAGGCTGTAGCGGACGGTCGTCCTCATCCTCGCGAGCCCACGACGACGTAGCCGCCGCCCAGCGCCGCTCGCAGCTCGGGCAGCTCGGCAAGCTCGGTGCTGCCCACGTCCCGGAGCTCCAGCGCGAAGCGCCCCGGCGCCGCCACGGGGGCGTAGTCCAGCGAGGCCAGGTCCTGCTCGCTCGAACAGGACGGGCAGCTCAGTCCCCTGCCCTGTCCGGCACGCCAGCGCTTCAGCGCGGCCCCGACCTCGACAGCCAGGCTGGCCCCGCAGTCCGCGCAGCGCGCGTAGAAGCCACCCTGCCGGTTGCCGTAGAGGGTCGGCTCCAGCGGGCGGTCCACCCGGAGCAGCGCGAAGCCGCCGACCACCAGGGCGTCCACGCGGGGCCCTGGGCGGTCACGCTCGAGGTGGCCCGAGGCCCGCAGGGCCGCCAGCCCCGACTCGAGCGCGGCCTCGTCCAGCTCACGCTCGGGATCGTCCGGCACGAGCAGGAGGTTGAGTCGATGGCTGGGCTTGAAGCGGGAAGACACGGTCTCCCTCCGGATCGGATGGACGGCCCCGGGACAACAGCCGCGAGGGCTCAGGCGTTGAAGAAGCGCGGGACCTCGACCTTCACCGGTCCCAGCACCACCGCCTGGCAGGCCAGCCTGTCCCCCCGCTGCTGGGCCTGGATGCCGAGCGTGACCTCCTCGTTGAGGTCACGGCGGGACAGGTGCCTGGGCTCGCCGACGATCTTCACCCGACAGGTGCCGCAGCTGCAGCGCCCACCGCAGAAGTGGTCGATGTCGACGCGCAGGTCCCTGGCGGCCTCGAGCAGGGTCTGTCCCACGCGGGCCTGTCCCCGACCCAGCGCACCGAAGTCCACGTCCACGAGCTCCCCCCGCGCGTAGGGCAAGGGGCCGGACATGCGGTCGCGCAGCTCGTCCTTGAGCTTGTCGGCCAACCCACGCAGGGCTCGGCGGATGGAGGGACGATCAGCCACGCAGGTGTGTAATCAAGACCGGGCGCGCAGAGTGCGCAGAGAATTGTTCTCGTTGAATTCCGGACCCTTGAGGCGGCAGTGGCGAACTCGGCCCAGAAACGCGGGCCGTGCGGTAACCGTCTCACGATCTGCGGCACATGCCCCGGCGAGCACGACACTGAACCGGGAGCCGCAACATGGTCGCCACCCTCCTGAGCCTGCCGCTGGACACCCGGGCCGACGCGGAGCTCGTGGAGCTGAGCCTGGACGGCCACCCGAGGGCCTTCGAGGTGCTGGTCGTCCGCTACCGCGACCGCGTCTACGGCATCGCGATGAGCATGACCCGCCGCCACTGCGAGGCCCAGGACA
>CALGIB010000507.1 GCA_937915955.1 uncultured Pseudomonadota bacterium | reverse complement strand
CCGAAGGTCACCGAGAAGGTGCCTCCCGCTACCAGGGTCGCCGCTGCGTTGCCGTTGATGACGGTCGAGCCGAACTGTTCCGCGCCGGTCTGCCCGCCGTCGTCGGTCATGTTGCCGTAGAGACCCTGGGCCGTTGCAACCGTGCCGTCGTAGAGGCCCAGCACGATGCCCCAGCCACCGGCCGGAGCGGACGCACAGCGGAACCGCAGTTGGACCTGAGCGTACAGGCTGTAGTCGAACGCTGCGCTGATCTGGCCGACGCACTGCGGCACCGTCGTGGGCGCGTTCATCTCGTTGGGATCCGCCGCGAGCATCACGATCGTGCTGGTCGTGCTGAACGTGCTGGTCGCTTCATTGACGCAGTTGTTCGCGTTGTCGGTGAACGTCCCCGAGAGGTCCAAGGTGGTGTACGAAAGCCCACCGGCACCGCTCCCAGCGAGGCGCGCGGCCCAGGGGCTGTTGTAGGTCGGCATGTCCTACGTCTCCTCAAACAGCGCGGCGATGAAGATCCCTGACCCGTCGAAGCCCGCGTTGTCGCTGGCGAGCGCCAACGTGGCGCGCCCGAGCAGGGCAAGGCGCAAGTCGGCTTCGGTGCCCGTGACCGCGAGCGCGGCCCAGGTGTTAGCGACGAGGGTGTTCATGTTGAAGGTCGCCCCGGCGAGCATCGACGCGGCGGTCCCGTTGTTCGTCAGGGCCAGGGTGTAGGTGCCTACGGTGTTGGGGACGACCGAGAAGGCGTGGATGCTGACCAGGCGCACGGCAACAGGGAACCCGCCGAAGGTCCAGTTGATCGTGTTGGCTCCCTGGTCCGTGCCTTCCGGCCAGTCTGAGGTCCACCAGAAGGGACGGGGTGCGCCAACAACCATCAGATCACGCTCCAGTCTGTCGCGGACCCGTCAAGCATCGCCTTGACCTGGTACTGCGCGGTGAGGTCCGGGGTTGCGTCGCCGTCGATGGTGACGAAGTTGGCCGACACGTCGATCTTCTTCACGGTGATGACGCGACCCAAAGAGGTCAGGGCCGGCATGTTGACCGTGATCGCCCCCGCAGTGCAGTCGCAGAGGATGACTACGTCGCCTGCAAGGACAGTGTAAGGGCTGTCGGTGTTGTCGATCGTCTTGGTCGCGTAGACCAGCCCTCCCGAATTGGAATCGAAGCTGTAGCCGGAGGAGCTGCGCGTAGACTTTGCCATCGACCTACAGGAGGAAAGAGTGAGGAGACCTAAGCATAGTCCGCTGACACCCCCCGCACCTTCCCTGTAGCACCCCAAGTAAGAAGCCTCTTCTTGCTGGGGGCCCTCGAAAGATTGTCAGTTGACATTTTCGCTGAAGGTGCTAACTTCTCTTCAGCCCGAGGATGAGGGCTGAAACAACCCGAGGAGTTCAACATGTCTCGCGAAGTCAAGTACTACGACCCCACCACTCTTGTCATCATCGGTCTCGACCGTGACGAGGAGAGCAGCCCCCTCAACGACGAGCGTTCCGAGTGGGAAGTGGACGAAGCGATGGTCCGCAACATCATGGTCTACGGCATCCAGCAGCCGGTCCTGGTTCGGAAGGAAGCTGGATCGACCTACGTCGTGGACGGTCGTCAGCGGGTCAAGGCGGCCCGCGTCGCTGCCCTGCGCCAGGATGGGTCTGGCGAGTTCCCGACCAAGGTGCCCTGCATCGAGGTGACCGGAGACGACAGCCGGGTCACCGGCATCATGATCTCCACCAACGAGATCCGCCAGGACGACGACATCCTCATCAAGGCGGCCAAGGCGGCCCGCTTGTTCGACATGGTCGGGGACAAGGAAGAAGTCGCTTTGGCCTTCGGTCGGTCCACCAAGACCATCGACAACTGGGCGAAGCTCCTGGCTGCCGACCCCAAGGTCCACGAGGCCATTCGTGACGGCAAGATCAGCGCCGCGGTTGGCATCACCCTGTCGGGGAAGAGCCGTCAGGACCAGATCGTCGCTCTCGACCAGATCTTGGAGGGTGCGAACAGCCCCGCCACGAGCAACCCCACGCCCAAGGCGAAGAACCAGTCCTCGTCCTCGTCGAGCAGCTCCACGACCAAGGAGCACCCCGGCATCAAGAAGGGCTGGCTCCGCAAGGCGTTGAAGACCGAAGCCTTCCAGGCGCTCCCCATCGAGGAGCAGGAGACGTTGGAGTGGATCCTCTCGGGCCACGCGCCCAAGGGTCACTGGGTCGACACCTTCGCCTTCGATGCCGACTCCGAGATCGAAGGCTCGTAAGCTGTGGCCCGAGAGGATCACAGGAAAGAGGTTCAGGAGTGGGTGGAGGGGTCATGCCGCGAGTGCGGCAACTCCTTCCCCCAACGTCACTCCTACGAGCGCAGCTGTCCTGCCTGCTTCAAGATCGAGCGGGACTACAAGATGCTGTGGGGAGACCTGGCCTTCCTGTGGATGCAGGAGCAGCTCAAGGAAACTCAGCTCCAGCTCCTCGACGCGCAGCGCGCACTGAAGGCAGTCAAGAAGGCACAGGCCCAGCCACCGACGAAGACGTCCCCCCGGTTCAGGGATGACCTGCTTCGGCAGGTGATCTCCCTGTGCCACCCCGACAAGCACGGAGGAAGCGAGAGGGCCACCAAGGTGACTCAGGAACTTCTGTCCATGCGTACCAAAACCACCCGTCAGAAGAAGAGGAAAACATGAACATCGGCATCATCAGCAAGCCCAGCCACGCCAAGTCCCACCTGACCGCGTTGAAGAAGGCAGGGCACCACGTCGTCATGCTCGGGGGGAACCCCTCCAAGCCCCTGCCGCCCAGCCTCGACGTCCTCGTCATGCGGCCGGCGTCGATCTCTCACGGGGGATTCGACACGGGTATGGAGGCCAAGCGGAACGGGCGGAAGGTCATCGTGGCCAACGGGGTCAAGGAGATCGTCACGGCAGTA
>CALGIB010000506.1 GCA_937915955.1 uncultured Pseudomonadota bacterium | reverse complement strand
GTCCAGCCACGCCGAGCGCGTGCACGTGGTGGCCGTCTACAACCAGGTCAAGCCACCCGGCTTCCGACCGGCCGCCGCTCGGAGCGCCACCAAGAAGGCACGCAAGTCCCGTCGCTGACTCCCCGCCCCGAAGGGGTGGGCTCCGATGTTAGCTTCCGGCCCGTGCTGACCCTCCTCCTGGCCTGCAGCGGCGCGCCCCAGCCGGACTCCGGCCTGGTCGACCGTGGCCCCGCGCCCGATCTGGCGCCCCCCTCTCCCGTGCTCAAGCGCCTGACGCAGGAGCAGTACCGCAACGCGCTCGGGGACCTGTTCGTTCCGGGACTCGTGCTGCCCTCGCTGGAGCCGGACGAGGAGATCGACGGGCTCTTCGAGCTGGGCGCGGGCCTCACGAGCATCTCGCCCTACGGGGTCGAGCAGTACGAGGGCGCCGCCTACGACGTCGCCGAGCAGGTGATGGACGACCCGGAGCTGCGGGCCGAGCTGCTGGGCTGCGAGCCCAGCGCCACGGTGGACGAGGCCTGCGCCAGCTCCGCCCTGGCCGCGCTGGCCCGCCGCGCCTGGCGCCGAGCGCCGACCGACGACGAGCTCGAGCGGCTGACCCAGCTCGCCGGCGCAGCCTCCGAGACCCTGGACGACTTCGACGACGGCTTCGAGTTCGGCGTCGCCGCGGTCCTGCAGTCCCCCTACTTCCTGTACCGGGTCGAGCTGGGCGAGGACGACGGCGAGGGCGGCCGCCGCTACACCGACCTCGAGATGGCCTCGCGCCTGAGCTTCTTCCTCTGGAACACGCTGCCGGACGAGGAGCTGCTGCTGGCGGCCGAGGCCGGCGAGCTGACCTCCGCGGCGGGGCTCCAGGAGCAGGTCCAGCGCATGCTGGCCGACGAGCGCGCGCGCCAGGGCACGCGGGCCTTCTTCACGGAGCTCTACGAGCTGCACCAGCTCGACGAGATGTCCAAGGACCCGAACGTCTTCGTGAACATGAGCGAGGAGCTCGGCCCCTCGGCCCGTGAGGAGACCCTGCTGCTGCTCGAGTACCTGATCTTCGAGCAGGACGCCGACTTCCGGGAGCTGTTCACCACGCGCACGACCTTCCTCGATCGCGAGCTGGCCATGCTCTACGACGTGCCGGCCCCCGCCCGTGAGGGCTTCGCACAGACCATGCTGCGGGCTGACGAGGGCCGCCGCGGCATCCTGGGGCACGTCAGCGTCCTGGCCAACCAGTCCCACGCCGTGTCCACCTCGGTGACCCTCCGAGGGCTCTTCATCCGCGAGCGCATGCTCTGCGTGAACATCGATCCGCCCCCCGCGGACGTGGACGCCAGCATCCCCGAGCCCGACGCGGACTCCCCCACGATGCGTGAGCGCGTCGCGGTGCACCTCGAGGAGCCCCTCTGCGCCGGCTGCCACCGGATCACCGACCCCATCGGCCTGGGCCTGGAGAACTTCGACGGAATCGGTCGCTGGCGGCTGACCGAGAACGGCGCCACCATCGATCCCTCGGGCGACCTGGACGGCGCGGAGTTCGCGGACGCCTGGGAGCTCGGCGAGGCTCTGGGCCAGCACCCGAACCTGGGCCCCTGTCTGACCGAGATGCTGATGCAGTACGCCGATGGCCAGCACCTGGTCCAGGGCGAGGAGGACCTGGCAGACTGGCACGCGCAGGGCTTCGCGGCCTCGGGCCACTCCGTGCTCTGGCTGATGCAGGACATCGCGCTGTCCCCCGGCTTCAGACAGACCGGAGAGGTCCTGTGAACTCCTTCCGCCGCAAGCCCCTGTCCCGCCGCCACGTGCTCCGCGGCCTGCTCGGCGGCGTCGGTGTGTCCCTGGCCCTGCCTCCGCTGGAGGCCATGTTCAACGCCACGGGCACGGCCTACGCCTGCGACGGCGTGCTGCCGCTGCGCTTCGGGCTGTTCTTCTGGGGCAACGGCAACCTGCCCGAGCGCTGGACCCCCGTGGACGAGGGCTTCGGCTACACGCTGCCCGAGCAGCTCGCGCCGCTGGCGCCGGTCCAGCACCTCGTCAGCGTGGTCACGGGCCTCTCCTGCAAGGTGCCGAACATCGTGCCCCACGGCAGCGGGGTTGCCGGCATCCTGAGCGGCCAGGCCATGGCCGACGACGAGACCTTCACGGCCCCCAGCGTCGACCAGCTGATCGCCGCGGGCATCGGCGACGACACCATCTACCGCAGCCTGCAGACCTCCCCGTCGGGGGCCTCGGGGCAGTCCTGGAACTCGGGCACCAGCCGCAACCCGCCCGAGAGCGACCCCTGGCTGTTCTTCGACCGCGTCTTCGGCGCCACCTTCCGTGAGCCCGGCGAGGAAGGGATCGTCGACCCCCGACTGGGACTCCGCCGCAGCGTGCTGGACGCCGTGATGCAAGACGTCGCCGCCCTCCAGGGCCGGGTGGGCGCGGCGGATCAGCAGCGGCTGGAGCAGCACCTCGAGGGCGTCCGCGAGCTCGAGCTGCGCCTGGCCAGGCTGCAGGAGGACCCGCCCGATCTCGAGGCCTGCGCCCGCGCTGACGAGCCCGAGGCCAGCTACCCCGACGTCGAGGGCCGCCCCCAGCTG
>CALGIB010000505.1 GCA_937915955.1 uncultured Pseudomonadota bacterium | reverse complement strand
AGCGCGCCTTCTGCGGCGGGGCGGACCTGGACAAGATGGCTCAGGCCGACCCCCTGGCGCCCTTGGATCTGCTGAGCCAGTCGGTCTTCGACGAGCTGGCCCGACACCCGGCCGTCAGCGTCTGCGCGGTGCAGGGCGCCGCGGTGGCCGGCGGCTGCGAGCTGGCGCTGGCCTGTGACCTGCGCGTCGTCGGTCCCAGGGCGCGCTTCTCCCTGCCGGAGACGGGCCTGGGCATCCTCCCCGCCGCGGGGGGCTGCACCCGGCTGACCCGCCTGCTGGGGCCCGCCCGATCCAAGGCGGTGATCCTGGCGGGCCGGGTGATCACGGCCTCCGAGGCGGTGGACTGGGGCCTGGCGCTCTCGCAGGCCGAGCGTCCCTGGGCGGACGCGCTGGCGCTGGCGGCGTCCCTGGCTCAGCGGGATCCGGTGGCCCTCCGGCTGGCCAAGCAGGTCATCGACGGGGTCGACGGGCTGGGCGCGGAGCGCATCGCCTCGGCCTTGCTGTACCACCGGCGCTGAGGCCGCCGATTCAGCTCGGCCCTCGGTCCTTCACGTGGAGATCCACCTGCGGGTAGGGGATCGTGATCGCGTGGCTCTTCAGGCTGTCCCAGATCGCCTCGTTCAGGCGCCCCCGGACCTGCCGGAGGTGCCACGGGTTCGGGATCCAGATCGAGATCTCCCAGGCCACGCCGGAGTCGCCGAAGTCCGTCAGGATGACGACCGGGTCCTTCACCTTCGAGCGCTCGGGGAAGTCCCCGGCGGCCCGCTCGAGCACCTCGCGCACCTGAGCCATGTCCGAGCCGTAGTGCACGGAGACCTGCGTCCGCACGCGCACCGCCTGCTGGCGGTTGCTGAGGTTCAGCACGCGGCCGCTGGCCAGCTGGCTGTTCGGCAGGATGTGGTCGACGTCGTCCAGGCTCCGAACGACCGTGGTGCGGATGTACATGTCCATCACCTGGACCGGCTCGCCGTCCATGAGCAGCACGTCGCCCGGCTTGATGGAGCGCTCCAGCAGCAGGATGATGCCGCTGACGAAGTTCTCGACCAGCGTCTGCATCGCGAAGCCCAGGCCCACCGCGAAGATGGCCCCCGCGGCGAAGAGCGCCGAGATCTCGATGCCCGCCGTCTCGAGCGCCATCGACAGGCCCGCGAGCAGGATGACGTAGTGGGTCAGGCGCGTCGTGATGCCGATGCGCCCGGCGTCCGTCACCCCCTTGGCGGCGAAGGCGCGCTGGATGCCGAAGCGAATCCAGCGGCTGGCCAGCAGCGTGCCGACCACGATCACCGTGATGGCGACCAGCGCGCCGACCCGTGACGACGTGGTCGCCGATCCTCAGGAGCTCGATCGCCAGCCCCTCGCGCACCCGTCCGTCGAGCCAACCGGGCATCAGCCCCGGCCCCGGAGCGTGGTCGCCGCGGCCTCACAGAGCGCGAGGTCGAAGAGTCCCCGCGTGGTCAGCGTGTGGTCCGGCAGGTCGTGCCAGGGATGTACGGCCAAGCTCCCTCCTCTCCCCGCTCTAACCCTTCCGACCCGGGGGCCGGAGAGCGCGGTACGATCCCCGCGAAGATGCTGACTCTGCTGCTGTCGCTGCTCGGCGCCCCCCAGGCCGAGGACGCCGTCGATCCCGCGCTGCGGTGGGCCCAGGTGCAGCAGGAGGAGCTGCCGGCGCTGGCGGCTCGCCGGGACTCGGCGCACGCACGCACGGTCGCGGCGCAGGCCTACTTCCGGGGGGAGCTGCCGCTGGAGCAGGCCTGGCCTCGCTACCAAGGCGCGCCGCTGACGGACCCGGGCTTCTTGGCCGCGCGGGTCCAGGTGCTGGTCGAGCAGGGCAAGCGGCGGGCCGCCGAGCGGGTCGCGCTTGCCCCGGACCTGGGTCGGAACACCTCGACCTGGGTCCGGGAGCTGGGGCAGACCCTGGACGCCGAGGAGGCCGCCGACGTCCAGGAGCTGCGGCTGCTCTCTGGCTTCGGGGCCCTGCTGGTGCTCCAGCCGGACCTGGCCGAGGACCAGCTGGAGCGCTCCCGAGCTGAGCTTCGAGCCAAGCGGCAGGCGCTGACCAGCCAGCTGGCCGAGGCCGAGGACAGCGCGGAGCTGCTGAGGCAGCTGGCCCTGCTGGATGAGGAGATCGCCAACTTCGAGGCGGCGGTGCGGCTGTCCCGGCGCGCCGTGACGGTGCCCGGCACCGAGGTCTCCTTGCAGGCCGATCTCGCCCGCCTCGGCGACCCGGCGCTGGCCGACGAGGCCGCCCGCCG
>CALGIB010000504.1 GCA_937915955.1 uncultured Pseudomonadota bacterium | reverse complement strand
GTCGTGCCCTGGCGCTCCCCAGCCCTGAAGACTCTTGGCGGAGTACCACCAGTCAGGTCGGTCCACGCGGAGGCGGGGGCTGTCGTAGAGGGCACCATCGAAGTCATAGACATGGAGTTCGACAGGCTTCATTCTCTCCCTCTATCCCGGCACCGCCGAGGAGTGGTGAGTGAGGATCAGCCACTCTTCCTCAACAGGGACGAAGACGAAGGTGTAGCGCGCCTCCTCAGCCCGCGGGCCGGCTGCGTCGAGCCAGTGGAAGGTGTACTCCCCTGACAGGATCAGACTCCTTTCCGCCTCCTGCTCGATCACCTGATCCACCTGCCCGCACAGGTCCATCTTCTGCAAGAAGTCCTGGAAGTAGCCACGCAGCTCTGGCCCCTCCTTGATGGAGTTCGCGAAGGTGCCCAGGAGTACAGCGTCAGAGGTGTACAACGCCAGGACGTGCTCGGCGTTCCGGCTGCACACCGCATCGAGCCACCGCTGAAGGAGGAACATGCTCTTGCGTGTCATGGGGCTCCCTTCAAGGACTTGCGTGCCTTCTTACGCTTGATCTTCCGGTCAAGCAACAACAGGAAGCCCAGCGTGGTGAGGGAGGCGGCCATCCCGGCCGCCCAGATCATGCCCGCAGTCTGCACGGGCCGGGTCTTGGCTACACGCAACGCCATCCCTACAGTCTCTTCCGCCGTAGGTGCCCAGGGGAGGTAGACGCCTCCCTCCTTGTTGGCGTTGAGGAACTCTCCGCGGGGCCCAGAACTCCTTGCGCAGTTGGTCGCTCCGGATGGGCAGATGCCGATGTGGACGTGGGTGCTGTCGTCGTACCAGATCACCTGGTCCAGCTCGGGGAAGCTCGCTTGGTTGGCGTACAGCCAGGCTGCTACATCCCTGTTGGTCTTCCCGCCCAGAGGAGAAGCATCTACGGCCAGGCCGTTGGGGTGCTGGCTGGTCTTGCTCCCTCCGATGGCCGTGTTGAGTTCCGGCGAGCGGTAGCCCGAGGTGACACGAAAGTCGAAGGGTAGCTTCGCCATGAAGTCGGAGAGGCGACTCAGGTTGGCGTCGTGAGCAGAGGAGTAGGGCTGGTTGTCGATGCCCTTGGCCTTGGCTGTCGAGCTGACAGTCAGCACGGACAAGGGAAACGCCGACGTCCAGCCGTACTCCCCGTCGCTGTGCGCAGAGGGCACGAACCTCATCGCTGCACCTTCTTCTTCTCGACGTACTTCTCCAGGAAGTAGAGGCCCGCGAGACCGGCAGTAGCCAGGGAGAGCGGCAAGAGCCAGTTCGTGGCCGTCTTCATCGCCTGGCTGAAGGGGTTGTCCGCAGCCTTCACCATCTTGATGAAGCGGTCCCAAGGGAAGTGAGGGCCGGGATCTTCGTGACCCCCAGGCCCGGAGACCTCCACGTGCCCCTGAATGTGCTCCCGGTCGATGGGGATTCCATACTTTCTGGCCAGACCCGCAGTCAGGCGAGCAGTCTGGAGGAGCTGAAGCTCATTCCAGTTGGCCTTCTCCGCCCTCGCCTGGATCTCGATGCCGATGGACCGCTTGTTCACGGCGCTGTTCCCAGCGTGCCAGGCGATGTCCTTGTCCTGAACCGACTGGTAGATGGTGCCCGTGCCGTAGACGTTGTAGTGCGCGGAGGCGTTGCTCCGCGGGTCCTGGAACCAGTCTGCCGGGCCGTAGCTCGACGTGGGATCACCCTCCGAGGTGTGGATGATGATCATGTCGATGTCGCCCACGCCCCGATTCGCGGTCGTCTGCGCGGCCCCATGAGCCGGCTTGGAGAAGATCTCCAGCAGCCCGTAGCCAGGATTCTCTCGCAGAATCAGGGCTGTAGGGGCCGGCTCCCGCGCCGTCTTGATGAGCTTGTTGGCTGCGCCCAGAGCAAGGGAGATGCCGAAGCCTGCCACCACCCGGCGGCCGTAGCTCCACTTCGGGACGAATGCCTTGAGCACAAAGGGCGTGATGACCAGGGGCCCCACAACCAGGAGACCAAGAACGCCCGCGACGGCCACTGGCGCCACGATCTGCATGTTGCTGAGGTCGATCTTTCGGGGGTTCGGCACTGGGACCGGAGGAACGCGCACGCGGACACCGGGGTGCATCGAGTAGGCGTCGAAGCCCACCATGCCGGGGCCGGGCATCCCCGTTGCTCCAGGCAGTCCAGCAGAGTGCTGTGGCATCACCTTGCGGTCTCGCAGGACAGCCCACTGCGTGGCCGTGTTCCCGTGCATCCTCTTGAACTGGATGCGCGTCCCAGGCACCAGGGGTCCCTTGATCTTGACCAGCTCAGGGACTCGACCTGACAGGTAGCCCCAGTGCCAGCCGTCCGGGCTCATACCGCGCTCGCCTGCGATGGTGACGTAGTACTGACCTGTCGCCGGACCGGCACCGGCGCGGACGCCAGGGTTCGGCAGGCTGTGCTGGCTGGGCTTGAACTTCATCAGAACCACCCGTCGTCTTGGACCAAGTCCTTCACCCAGTTGCCTGCAAGGGTGATCCCCGCGCCTGCCATGACCCTGCGCTTGTAGTCCCACTCCGGCTTGAACGCCTTGATGATGGCCGGAGCCACCACGAAGGTCGGGAGAGCCCACCACAGCACGAGACCCGCCACGCCGATGCCCACGGCACCGAGGCCGATGGCAGTCGTCGTCAGGCCGACGAAGCCGTACTCCTCAGCCTCTTCTGGACTGGCGAAGCTGTGCTGGCTGGGCTCGAAGGTCATCGACCGGCCGCTGCTTCCTGGTTCTTCGCGTAGAGGACCGCCACCATGCCGATGAGACCCAGGAGTGCGAAGCTGGACAGCTTGCTCGACTCCTCCACAGCCTCAGCAGCCCCGAAGTCCACGCCCCGGTAGTCGTCGATCTGGAAGACGTTGTTGGGTCGCGCTTCGGCCTCGATGACCTCGATGACCTCGACTTCTTCGCTCTCGTCCTGCTTCTTCATCTGCATGACGGACCAGACGACGCCGAGCCCTGCCCCGACCATCGCGCCCTGCTTGGGGTCGAACTTGCCTGTCGCGCTGGCCAGCAGGCCGCCTACTCCTGCGGACAGGATGACAGGAAAGACCGCGCTGACGTAGGGCGAGATCTCGCCTTCGTTGGGGTTGCTCAGTGCAGACATGAAAGCTCCGTAGTTGTCCTTGCCGCCCTTGAGGCGCTGCTGGAGCAGGTACACGACCGTGCTCCTCGCATCCGCAAGCTCTCGGACGAAGTTGTCGAGACCGATCCGCAGAGCCGCGGGACCCTTGGCCACCGCGTCTGCGATCTGTGCAGACCGGTCCAGGGCTTCCTTCTCCAGCTTCAGCGCCCCGGCGACCATGCCCAGGCCCTTGATGCCTTCGTGGATGCGCGTGGCCTTCGCAGACACTTCGACACCATCCACGGCGTCGTTGCCGAAGAGAGCGATGATGCGCTCGCCCAAGCCGTCGATCTGGTCGTCGATCTTGGGGCCGCCACCGGAACCCTCGTAGATGCGCTGGAAGAGCAGGTGGTCGGAGTAGAAGTCCCCGCCCTGGCTCTTCCAGTGCTTGACCCAGGCGTGCCACCGGATCGCGGTGAGCGTCGCCAACAGGTCGGTCAGGTTCTGGCGGAGCTTGCTCATCAGTTCTTGCTCACGCCGTAGGCATTGAGCTTGGCCCACCAGGCCGCTGCGACCATGCCGAGAGCGATGACACCCGAGCCCGGCACTGGGTCTGGAATGGCGATCACAGCCCCGCCCACAACGGAGACGATGCCGACCACCCACCAGGGAGGCCCCTTGCCGTCGGGGTTGTTGAGGGCGTCCATCATGACCTCGTAGTTCGCCATCGACAGGGAGGGACCCTCGCTCCCGACCTCGTGAAGGTTGCCGTAGCTGTCCTTCAGGACGGTGCCTTTGATCAAGTTGTCGTACTGGCTCATGCCAACCTCTTCCGCTCGGTGTACCAGATGATCCCGCCGAGAACTGCGAGTCCCACAGCCCAGGCAGGGAGGGCACTCTGGCCCACGCTGTTTCGCTGGAAGCCACCGAAGTCCGCTGCCAGCTCGGCCACGTTGGCGAAGTCAGAGACCTCAGTCAACGGGGAGAGGACATGTGGAGCAAGCTGCTTCCGGATGTGCCGCACGTCCTGCCCGATCTTGGGGGTCGGGACGTCAGACTTGAAAGCCGCTCCCCACACCCGAGCCTTGCCGACCAGGGGCTCCATGATCTTGCAGTAGCGTCGCTCTGCGTCGAGACACTGGGCCTCCTCTGCGAGCGCTTCGATCGTCAGGATGTGCTTGGAGATGCAGTCGGGACAGTACTTGTCCTTCTCCAAGAGGTGCTGCTCCAGGAGGATCATCTGCTTCACGATCTCCCGGATGTTGTACCGAGGATCGCTGATCGAGAGCTGCTGGGTCACAGGCATCAGACGATCTTCCCAGTGGTGTGGTACCTCCAGCCCAGAAAGCCTGCGACCGCCAGAAGGGGGACCGCCACGCTGACGATCTTCTTCATCTTCTTCTTCCTCTGGCACTCCTCGTCGCAGTAGTCCTTGGACTTGAGCGAGTCGGGAAGGATGAAGTCGGGGAGCACATCGGACACCTGGAGGTCCGTGATCATCCCGTCGTCAGGCTCGTAGACGTCGTAGGTGTCCAGAGGCTTCCCCTCCAGAGCGGCCTTCAGCGCGGCGCAGGAGACTGGATCTCCGACCTTCACGTTCGGGACCGAGCCGTCGTTCTTGCAGGTCCCGCCCACTCCGCGGGCTCCGGTGTCGTCCTCTCCCCAGCGAAGCCAATCCGGGAGATAGCTCCCGTACTCCGTACCTTCCGGCCAGATCGGCGTGTAGGGCTGCACGGGCTGGATGCCAGTCGAGTACGACGAGGGCCGGAAGCTCATCATCGAGTATTCGTCCTGTCGGTCAGACATGACTACTTCCTCTCGTAGTCGACAATCGCCGCGTAGCCGTCAGAAGTGACCAAGAACTTCCCCGATCTGTTCTTGCCCCTCTTGTGCGGGTCCTTGAAGACCACGTTGACCAGCCATGCAGACCCAGGGGCGTAGTCAAGGATCTCGCTGTCGCGGCCCACGAAAGTCCGGCTCTGCGTGAGGAGCTTGGGCTTGTCCACCCGCACGACCTTCAACCCCAAGGCTTGGACTTCCTGCGCAACAGTGGCCGTCACAGCGAAGATGGAGAGGACAGCCCCTGTCGGCCCTGAAGAATCCGCTTCCGGCTCGGGTGCCTCTTCGTCCTGGTCGCGGACGAACACGACGTAGGCCCCCAGGGCCAAGATCCCACCGAGGAGGATCTTGACTGCGAGGTCGGGGTTGTCTTGCGC
>CALGIB010000503.1 GCA_937915955.1 uncultured Pseudomonadota bacterium | reverse complement strand
TGGCCTGGCGGCCATGAGCCTGGAGGTGGCCTGGACCCGCCTCGGCGCGGTGCTGCTGGGGCCCTCGATCCACGCCTTCGCCTGGGTCCTGGCGGTCTTCCTGGCGGGGGTCTCCGTCGGCGCGGCCCTGGAGCGCCGCCTGCGCTGGACCATGGCCACGGGGCTGGGGCTCTTCGGCCTGCTCGCGCTGCTCGGTGGGCTGGTCTACGGCTCGGCGCCCGCGCTCCTGGCCGGGCTGTTCGAGCTGCTCGGGCCCGCGAAGATGGGCCTGACCGAGGCCCTGCTCGCCGGCCTGACGATGGGGGGCGCGCCGCTGGCCTCGGGCCTGGTCTTCGCGGCCGCTCTGCGCTCGGCTCGAGGCGAGGGGGGACGCGCGACGGGCTGGGTCTACGGCGTGAACACCCTGATGGGCGTACTGGGCTCGGCCGCCACGGGGCTGTGGCTGCTGCCGCTCCTGGGGGTCCAGGGTGTGCTGGTGGGGGCCGCGGTGCTGCTCGGCCTGGGCAGCCTGATCCTGTCTCGACGCCCCTGGTTCCTGCTGGCGATCGCGGCCCTGGCGCTGGCCCAGCCCGGCTGGGACGGGCAGCTCTACGCGGTGGGCGTCTACAACCGGGTCTCGGAGCTCGGCGACCGCAGCCGCTCGGGCGTGCTGGCCTTCGCCCACGAGGGCTGGGAGCTGGTATCCTACGAGGACGGGCGCAGCGCCGCGGTGGCCGTGGGGCGCTCGACCCGGACGGGCAACGTCTGGCTGTCCATCAACGGCAAGGTCGACGCCAGCACGGGGGACGACATGCCCACGCAGGTGCTCTCGGGGCAGGTGCCGGTGCGCATGCAGGGCCACGCGAGGAGGGTCCTGGTCGTGGGCCTGGCCAGCGGCGTGACGGCGGGCGCGGTGCTGGACGAGCCGGGGGTCGAGGAGCTGGTCCTGGTCGAGCTCGAGGAGGAGGTGGTGGCCGCCAGCCACCACTTCGACCACGTCAACGGGCGGCCGCTCGAGGACGCGCGCACCGAGCTGAGGGTCGAGGACGCCCGCGCCGTCCTGAGCCGGCCGGGGCCCCCCTTCCAGGTCATCGTGAGCGAGCCCAGCAACCCCTGGATCACGGGGGTGAGCAACCTCTTCACGCTCGAGTACTGGCGCCTCGGGCGAGCCCGGCTGGGCGAGGACGGGCTGTTCTGCCAGTGGATCCAGCTCTACGGGCTGGCGACCTCGGACCTCCGCAGCATCGTGCGCAGCTTCAGCGAGGTCTTCCCGCGCACCTGGCTGTTCGAGCCCCTGGAGGGCGGGGACGTGCTGATGATGGGGGCCCTGGGCCCCGTCGAGCTGGCCTCGCTGCCCATCGCGCCGGTGCTGGGGCCCGAGGGCGTGGCCCGCCTGGCCCTGGGGGCCGAGCTGAACACGGACGACCGTCCGGGGGTGGAGCTGCACGCGCCCAGGGCCATCCACCTGGCCACGGTCGAGGACAACCAGGCGGCGATCCGGGCCGCGCAGGGAGGGGAGGGACGATAGGCTCGGGCCCGATGTCCACGCTTCGCCGAGTCCGTGAGCGCGCGGTGACCGAGCTGCAGAGCCTGCCTCGACGGCTGAGGCGGCGGCTGGGTCGAGCGCGGGTCGAGCGCTCCGAGCTCGAGCTGCTGAGCACGGTCGGCTACCGCGTCCACACCCGGCTGCTGGTGCCGGCTGGGCGGGGGCCGCTGGACGCCGTGGTGCTGGTGCCGGGGACGAACGACCCCGGCAGCGTCTTCGAGGGCTGGAGTCAGCCGGTCAACGCGCTGGAGCTGGCCACCCAGGGCCTGCTGGTGAGCCACTACGACCCCGCGGGCAGGGGGCGCAGCTGGGGCGAGGAGGACTACGGCGGCCCCGAGCACCAGGACGATCTGGACGTCGTGATCCGCCACCTCGCCAGCCTGCCGCGCGTGCGCTCCGTCGGCGTGCTCAGCGTCTCGTTGGGCCTGGCCTCCGCCGCGGGCTGCCTGGCCGAGCTCCGACCGCCGGCGGCCTGGCTGCTGGACTGGGAGGGCCCCTGCGACCGCGAGATCATCTGCGCGGGGGGCCGCATCATGGCGCCGGCGCTGGGGCACACGCTCGAGGACGAGGTCTACTGGAGGCCCCGCGAGGCCGCCCGTCACGTGGGGCGGCTGCCCTGCGCCTACGTGCGCATCCAGTCGGAACGCGACCACGCCCAGCCTGGCGAGCTGCGGCACGCCCAGCGCATGATCGAGGCCGCCAGCCAGGGCTCCCTGCCCTCGTTCCGGCTCAACGACCACGCCGAGGGCGAGGTGCCCGCCTCGCCGCGCTGGATCCCCGGGGGGCGGCTGGCCGCGAACAGGGCGCTGATGGCGGAGCTTCGGCGGCTCACGAGCTGATCTCAGAGCTCGCAGCTCACCTCGGCCCCCGCGCACTCGTAGAGCACGCCCACGTCGACGCAGCCCTCGCCGGTGTCGCAGCTGGCCTCCTCGCTCGGGGACGCGGACCAGGACTGCCACCAGGCGCAGCGGTCCGCGAACATCACCTGGATCTCGAGCTCGCCCAGCGGCACGTCGACGCAGAAGCCGCCTCCACCCAGGGTGGTGGTCTCGGCCAGCAGCTCGCAGGTGGGCGCGTGGAACACCCGCACGGGCGCGTCGGCCAGCCCCTTGTTGTCGAAGTCCCGGACCACGCCCTCGATGCAGGTGGTGACGCGCGGATCGACGCGCTCGGGCTCCTCGGAGTCCTGCGGCCGATCGGTGTCTTCGACGGGGGCCTTGGTGCAGGCCAGCAGGATCAGCAGCACTTCAGACCTCCTCGGCGACCCGGTGTACCAGCCCCCGATCCGCGGTGTGCTGGGCGCCCTGCACCTCGGCGGCGGCGTCCAGGACAAGCGCCGAGCCGCCCTCGGCCCGCAGCGCGCCCTGACCGTTGCCTTCGATGCGGCCGCCCTCGATGGTGGCCCGAGAGGCGTCCTGGCCCAGCAGCCCGTACTTGTTGTTGTCGGCCAGCACGCAGGCCACCAGGCCCGCCTGGCCCTTGTCCCGCAGGACCACGCCCTGGTCCAGGTTGCCGCGGATCTCCAGCTGCTCGAGCTGGACCTTGCCGTCGTCGCAGACCTCGACGCCCATGAAGGTGTGGCCCTCGATCCTTCCCTCGATGACCTCGACCACCGCGTCGTCGTGGACCCAGATGCC
Source organism: uncultured Pseudomonadota bacterium (assembly GCA_937915955.1). Classification (GTDB taxonomy): domain Bacteria; phylum Myxococcota_A; class UBA796; order UBA796; family CAJQPC01; genus JAAESX01. The sequence continues at coordinate 4,273 of CALGIB010000503.1, read as the reverse complement.
GCCGGACTGGCCCCGCTCCAGGGTGAGCCGCTCCAGCTCGGGCCGGGCCTGCTCGCTGACCTCGATGCCTACCAGCGCGCAGCCCCGGACGTGCACCTCGAGGTAGGTGCCGGTGGACTCGCCGTGGATGAACAGGCCACCGCCGTGGCTCTCCTGGACCAGGAAGCCGTCCACCTGCGGGTCGGCCTGGTCCCGGACCTCCAGGCCAGCCAGGCGCATGCGCTGGGCCTGGCAGTCCTTCAGCCTGGGGCGGGCCTGCTGGTGGATGAAGAAGCCCCCGGCGCCGCTGGCGACCACGGCGACCCCGCTGAGCTCGGGGCTGGCCTCACCGCCGATCTCGACGCCCGCCATCTGGCCCGAGGCGATCGCGACCTGGCTCAGCGTGCCCGAGGCCTGACCCGTGAAGAACATGCCCGAGCCGCTGCTCGTGATGACCATGTCGTCCACCGCGGGGGCGGCGGTGCCCTGCGCGCTCAGTCCGATGCGGCAGCTGGGCACCTTGACCCGCTGGATCCGAGGGCTGGTGTCCCCTCCGCAGGCGATGGCCGTCTCGCGCACCTTGAAGCTGAGGTCCTCGAGCACCGGGCTGGCCGACATGCAGACGATGCCGTGGCCACCGGGGTTCTCGATGTCGCAGCCCTGCACGGTGACGTCGGCGTTCAGGCGCATCACGACCGCCTCGGTGCCGCGGATCGTGCCGCCGCGGATCGTGAGGGGCGTGCTGATGTCCAGGAAGGGCTGCTCGGAGACGCCCTCGATCAGGATGGTGTCCCCGGCCTGGGCGGCGGCCAGCGCCTCCTTGAGGTTCGCGTGCTGACCAGGGATGTGCAGGGTGGGCATCTAGGTTCCGGACTCCGCGATGCTCCGGGGATCGGAGACGGCCGCTCGGGCGGTCTCTATCGTGATGATGCGCTCGCGCAGGTAGCGCTTGATCGTGCTGTCCAGCGAGCGCATGCCCTTGCTCTTGGACAGCCCCATGGTCTGGGCCAGCTGGTCGACCTTGTCCTCGAGGATCTGCTGCTTCACCGACTCGTTCGAGATCAGCAGCTCGCAGGCCAGCACCCGCCCCAGGCCGTCGGCCCGGGGCAGGAGGCGCTGGCTGCACACCGCCAGCAGGCTGTTGGCCAGCTGCCCGCGGATCATGTCCTGCTGCCCGGGCGGGAAGACGCCGACCAGCCGCGACAGGGTGTCCTGCGCGTTGCGGGTCTGAAGGGTGCCCAGCACGAGGTGGCCGGACTCCGCGGCGGACAGCGCGCTCGCGATGGACTGCCGGTCGGTGAGCTCGGCCACGGCGATGACGTCCGCGTCCTGGCGTAGCGCCTGCTGGATCCCGGTGGCGTAGTCCGGGGCGTCGCTGCCCACCTCGAGCTGCACGACCAGGCCTTGCTTGTGGGGGTGGATGTGCTCGATCGGGTCTTCCAGCGTCACGACCTTGCGGCGGACGGTCTCGTTGATCAGGTCGATCAGGGCGTGGAAGGTGGTGGTCTTGCCGTGGCCGGCCGGACCCGTGACCAGGATCAGGCCGCGGTGCTCGGTCGCCAGGCGCCACAGGCCCTCGGGCACGCCCAGCTCGTCCAGGCTGTGGTTCACGGTCGAGGACGTCCGGATGCTGGCCTCGAGGGTGCCCATCTGGCTGTAGAGCGCGACGCGGAAGCGGCCGAGGCCATCGATCATCTTGCAGAAGTTCAGCTGGTGGTCGCGGCTGAAGTCCAGCATCTGGTCGCTCGTCACGAGCTGTCCGACCAGGTCCTCGCAGTCCTCGGGGGACAGCGGTGGAGCCTTGAGCAGCTTCAGCGCGCCGTGGATGCGGACCGCGGGGGGGGCTCCGGTCGTGAGGTGAAGGTCGGACGCTCCGAGCTTCACCGCCGTTCGAAGCAGCTTGATGACGTCCATGTTCAGCTCTGCCCTTCCGCGGGGATGGTAGCGCAGGCCCAGCGGCCGCCGTGGCATCCTCGCCCCTCAAGAGAGATGAGAGATGCTCGCCCTGCTGCTGATCGGCTGTGACAACAACATCGGCGTGCGCGGGCCGGGCGCGCTCCTCGGCGAGGCGTGCCAGGACCAGGAGACCTGCGCGGAGCCCCTGATCTGCGGGGCCGAGGGCACCTGCCAGCTGCCCGGCGAGCCCGGCACGAGCCTGCTCGGTGAGGACTGCCTGGACGCCGAGGCCTGCGCCTGGGGCCTGGTCTGCTCCGGCGGGGCGGAGTGCGTCGAGGCGGGCGACAGCGTCGGCGAGGGCGGGGACTGCGAGCAGGACCGCGACTGCCAGCTGGGCCTGGGCTGCGAGGAGGGCGCCTGCGTCGATCTGGGCGTGGCCTCGTGGGAGGGCGTGGACTGCGAGGATCCCGGGGGCGAGTTCCGCGTGCTCTTCGAGGTGCCCGACCTGCCCAGCAGCGGCCAGATCGAGTTCTACCGGCTGCCCTACCCGAACGACGCACGCCTGGACGGCACGGTGGACCTGTCGGGGCATGCCTGGCCGCCGGCGCTCGAGGCCGTGCGCGAGCAGGTCGAGCGGCAGCGCGGCTTCCCCATCTCTCCGACCGTCTTCTTCCGCCTCAGCGACGACCTGGACACCAGCACGCTGGACGGCAGCGAGGGCAGCTCGGGCACGGTGTGGTTCGCCGCCATCGACGAGGACGCGGCCGACTACGGCCTGGTCCAGGACTTCGAGCTCGCCTGGGACAGCTCGGCCACGCGCTGGGCCTGCGGCGAGCGCCTCGCGGTGCGTCCGGACCCTGGCGACCCGCTGCGCCCCGGCGGGCGCTACGCCGTCTGGCTCAGCAAGGGCCTGCGCAGCGCGGACGGCGACAGCATCGGCCCGGACGCGGACTTCGAGGTGCTGATGGCGGACCAGCGGCCAGGCGGCGACGGCGATCTGCGCCTGGTCCGCGCCTGGGACGCCTACGCGGACTTCCGCCTCTTCCTCGCCCGCAGCGGCTTCGACAGCTCCCGGGTGGTCGGCGCGGCGGTGTTCACGGTGGGGGACCCGGGCAGCCGGGGGCGCAACGCGGCCTACGCGGTCGAGCAGGCTGGAGTCTCCGCCAGCTTGTCGGACCTGGGCGCCTGCGACAGCTCGCCCTGCTCCGAGAGCTGCCTGGGCCTGCCGGGCGAGCTCGGCGCCGAGCTGGAGCTGCCGCTGTTCGACGAGGACTTCAGCGCGTCCACGGGGAGTGAGCTGGCCTGCGTCTACCTGAGCCTGCCCGAGGGCGAGGCCCCCGAGGCGGGGTGGCCGGTGGTGCTGCTCGGCCAGGACGAGCGCCAGGAGCTCAGCGCGACCGCCGCGGAGCTGGCCTCGCTGCTGGCCGAGCGCGGCCTGGCGAGCGTGAGCATGGACCTGCCCAACCACGGCCGTCGAGGCCGACAGGATCAGGGCTTCGCCGCCATCCCGGACGTGCAGGGCTTCCGACAGGACCGCATGCAGGCCAGCTTCGAGCTCCACCAGCTCGTCACCGCGCTCGAGGACAGCGACCTGGAGCTGGACGCCGAGCGCCTGCATCTGCTCGGCTGGGGTGCCGGCGGGGAGGCGGCCCTGACCTTCGCGGCGGCACACGGCCAGCTCGAGACGCTGACCGTGGGGGCTATCGGCGGCCACACGCAGGAGCGGCTGGTCCACGGGCTGGGCAGCTCGGAGCTGCGGCAGATGCTGGTCGACCCGACCGTCGACGGCTGGCATCCTGCGGTCGCGCTGCTGCACGCCTCGGTGGAGTCCGTCGACGCCCAGGTCCCGGCGCGCGAGCTGTGGAAGGAGCCGCGCGGCATCTTCGATGGCGTGGACCTGCTCCACCTGTACGTGACCGACGACGCGCCGCTCAGCGATCAGGCCCAGGCGGCCTGGCAGCGCGCGGCTCTGGTCCCGACGCTGGGTGCTGTGGTGGACGACTTCGGCCAGTCCACGGGCTCGTTGCCGGCCCGGGACAACGTGCTGGACATCGACGGCGAGCGCCACACCGTGGGCTCGCTGCAGCTCCAGGGCGACCGCAGCGCCCTCTGGGGCGCCAGCGCCCGGATCGCGGACTTCATCGCCAGCGCCTCGGACGAGGACGGGCCGGTCATCGAGTAGGCCCTACTCGGGGGGAGGGGCCTCGCCGCCCAGCGTCGGGGCCTCGAGGCCGCCAGCGGTGGTCGTAGGGACCGCGCCGAGCTGGGGCGGGCCGCTGCCGAAGCTGAAGCCGCCGCCGGGCTGGCCCAGCTTGGGGGCCTGCAGCCCCGAGGTCGGGTTGGGCAGGGTCGGCGGCGCCTCGGCCGGGGGCTCGGGCTCGGGCGGCATGGTGACCTC
>CALGIB010000502.1 GCA_937915955.1 uncultured Pseudomonadota bacterium | reverse complement strand
CCCCGGCCGAGGGCGGCGCCACCGCCGCCCCGACCTCGGACACCGCCTCGACCGCCTCGACCGCCTCGACCGCCTCGACCGCCTCGAGCCCGTCCACCAGCTCCAGCGCGGACGACTGATATGGCGCAGCTGCTCGACGGCAAGACCCTCGCCCGCCGCCTCAACCAGGGGCGCGTCAGGCCCGCCGCCGCCGAGCTGTCCCGGCCCCCGGGCCTGGCCGTCGTGCTGGTCGGAAGCGACGCCGCCTCGCAGGTCTACGTGGGCAAGAAGACCCGTGTGGCCGAGCGCATGGGCTTCCACCACCGCCAGATCACCCGGCCAGCCGAGACCACCCAGGATGAGCTCCTGGCCATCGTGCGGTCGCTGAACGAGGACGCCGCCATCGACGGCATCCTCGTGCAGCTGCCCCTGCCGAAGCACATCGACGAGCAGACCGTCCTGGACACGATCGAGCCGACCAAGGACGTCGACGGCTTCCACCCGGTCAACTCGGGCCTGCTCTCCCAGGGGCGGGCGCGCTTCGTCGCGTGTACGCCCAAGGGCTGCATGGTCCTGCTGCGCGAGGCCGGCGTCGAGCTGTCCGGCAAGGACGCCGTGGTCATCGGCCGCAGCAACATCGTCGGACGGCCGATGGCCCAGCTGCTGGAGCAGGCCAACTGCACGGTCACGGTGTGCCACAGCCGCACCCGGGGCCTGGAAGAGAAGGTGCGGGCCGCGGACGTGCTCGTCGTCGCCATCGGCCGCCCCAGGCAGGTCCCGGGCGACTGGATCAAGCCCGGCGCGGTGGTCGTCGACGTCGGCATCAACCGCCTGGACGACGGCACGCTCTGCGGCGACGTGGACTTCGAGACCGCGGTCGAGCGCGCCGGCTGGATCACGCCGGTGCCCGGAGGCGTGGGCCCCATGACCATCGCGATGCTGATGGCCAACACCCTGGAGAGCGCCCAGCGTCGCCAGCGGCCCCCATCCAGGGGCACCTGAGGCCTCGTTTGCGGTAGCTTTCGCCACTCCCTGAAGGACCCTCCCCCATGGATCTGCTGACCACCCCCTTTCACGCTCAGCACGTCGCCTGCGGCGGTCGCATGGTCGACTTCGCGGGCTGGGACATGCCCGTCAGCTACGCCGGCACGCTGGCCGAGCACGCCGCCGTCCGGACCTCGGTCGGCCTGTTCGACGTCTCGCACATGGGCGAGCTGCGGGTCACCGGCCCTCGGGCCCTCGCGGCGCTGCAGCACCTGGTCAGCAACGACGTCTCGACCATCCCGGTCGGGCAGTCCCAGTACGCCGCCCTGATGAACGAGCGCGGCGGCATCGTCGACGACCTGTTCGTCTACCGCCTCGGCGAGCAGGACTACCTGGTGTGCATCAACGCCAGCAACCGCGACAAGGACCACGCCTGGTTTCTCGAGCACAACCCTCACGGGGCCGACATCGTCAACCAGTCCGACGAGTGGGCCCAGGTCGCTGTCCAGGGGCGAGCGGGCCCCGGCCTGGTGCACGCGCTGAGCGACGTCGACGCCCTGGGCATGGCGCGCGGAGCCATCCTGCCCGGCGCCTTCGCGGGCGTGTCGGGCTGCCTGCTGGCCCGCACCGGCTACACAGGCGAAGACGGCTTCGAGGTCTTCCTGCCCGCGGCCACCGCTGAGCCGGCCTGGCAGGCCATCCTCGAGGCGGGCGAGGCCCAGGGTATCCAGCCGATCGGCCTGGGGGCCCGGGACACGCTGCGGCTCGAGGCTCGCAACGTGCTCTATGGCAACGACATCAGCGACGACACCACCCCGCTCGAGGCCGGCCTCGGCTGGATCACCCAGCTCGGAAAGGGCGACTTCGTCGGCCGGGACGTGCTGCTGGCCCAGAAGGCCCAGGGCGTGCCCCGGCGCCTGGTAGGCCTGGTCGTGGACAAGCGCATCGCGCGGCCTCACACGCCCATCTTGAACGCGGAAGGCCAGGTCGTCGGCGAAGTGACCAGCGGCTCGCGGGCGCCCACGCTCGGGAGCAACATCGCTATGGGCTATGTGAAGGCCGAGCGCGGCAACGCCCGGCCCGGCCAGACCCTGCAGGTGGACATTCGCGGCAAGCTGGCCCAGGCCACCGTCGTGAAGGGCCCCTTCTGGTCCAAAGACTACTGAACGATCTCAGCTACCTCCGAAGGGAGACACCGACATGAGCTACCCCGACGACCTGAAGTACAGCGACCAGCACGAGTGGCTGCGCATCGAAGGTGACATCGCCACGGTGGGCATCACCGACCACGCCCAGGGCGCTCTGGGCGACATCGTCTACGTCGAACTGCCCGAGGTCGGCGCCGAGGTCGCCGCCGGCGACAGCGTCTGCGAGGTCGAGTCCGTCAAGGCGGTCTCCGACATCTACGCACCCGTCGACGGCGAGATCGTCGAGGTGAACGAGGCGCTCGACGGCGCCGAGGATGTCGTGAACTCCGACCCCCACGGCGGCGGCTGGATCTTCAAGATCCGCCTCAGCGACCCCTCGCAGCTGGCCGGCCTGATGGACGCCAGCGGCTACCAGTCCCACCTCGACGCATCCGAGTAGGCCCATGAAGCCCCTGGACACCTTCACGCGGCGTCACATCGGCCCGCGCGACGCAGACGTGCGCGAGATGCTCGCCACGCTCGGCTGCGAGAGCCTGGACCAGCTGGTCGAACAAGCGATCCCCGCGGCCATCCGCGAGGAGCCCTTCCTGAGCATCCCGGATGGTCGAGGTGAGGCGGAGCTCCTGGGTGAGATCAAGGGGCTGGCGGACCAGAACCAGGTCTTTCGAAGCTACCTGGGCATGGGCTACCACGGCACGCTGACGCCCCCGGTCATCCTGCGGAACATCCTGGAGAACCCCGGCTGGTACACCGCGTACACGCCCTATCAGCCTGAGATCGCTCAGGGTCGCCTCGAGCTGCTGCTGGCCTTCCAGACCATGGTCAGCGACCTGACGGGCATGGAGATCAGCAACGCCTCGCTGCTGGACGAGGCCACCGCCGCCGCCGAGGCCATGACGCTCTGCCACCGGGTGAAGTCCCGGAAGAACAAGGCCGAGGTCTTCTTCGTCGACCACCGCTGCCACCCCCAGACCATCGCGGTCGTCCAGACCCGAGCCAAGGCCGCGGGCATGCAGGTGCAGGTCGGGGACGTCGGGTCGCTGGAGGCCTCGACGGTCTTCGGCGCCCTGGTCCAGTACCCCTGCACGGACGGCGCCTTGCTGGACTACGGACCGGTCGCCGATCGGCTGCACGCCTGTCACGGCATGCTGGTGGTCGCGGCGGATCTGCTCTCGCTGGCCTGCCTGCGTGAGCCCGCCAGCTTCGGCGCGGACGTGGTCGTCGGCAGCACGCAGCGCTTCGGCGTGCCCATGGGATTCGGCGGCCCTCACGCCGCCTTCCTCGCCACGCGCGAGGACTACAAGCGCAGCGTGCCCGGGCGCATCATCGGCGTGTCCAAGGACCGACACGGCAAGCCGGCGCTGCGCATGGCGCTGCAGACCCGGGAGCAGCACATCCGTCGCCAGAAGGCGACCTCGAACATCTGCACCGCCCAGGTCCTGCTGGCGGTCATCGCAGCGGCCTATGGCTGCTGGCACGGCCCCGACGGGCTGCGCGCCATCGCCTCGCGCGTGCACGGCCTCGCCACGCGGCTTGCGGCCGGACTTCGAGCTCAAGGACATGAGATCGTTCATGATTTGTTCTTCGATACGATCCGTGTCAGGCCCTCGGGGGGCGATCCTCTGACCGCCGCGGCGGCCATGCACATCAACCTGCGCGACCACGGCGACGGCACGCTGGGCATCGCCCTGGACGAGACGGTGGGCCGCGGAGACCTGGTCGATATGCTGACAGCGTTTGGCGGGGGCGTCGACGTGGACGCGCTGGAGGCCGGCTCGGAGCTGCCGCAGGCCTGGCAGCGCGCCGGCGACTTCATGGGGCACGCCTGCTTCCACAGCTACCACGCCGAGCACGAGATGCTGCGCTGGCTGCGTCGCCTCGAGTGCCGCGATCTGGCCCTGAACACCAGCATGATCGCGCTGGGCTCGTGCACCATGAAGCTGAACGCCACCAGCCAGATGATCCCCGTGACCTGGGCTGGCTTCGGGGGCCTGCACCCCTTCGCGCCGGAGTCCCAGACCCGCGGCTACCGCAAGCTCTTCGCCCAGCTCGAGGGCTGGCTCTCCGAGATCACCGGCTTCGACGCGGTCTCGCTGCAGCCCAACGCCGGCTCCCAGGGCGAGTACGCCGGGCTGCTGGTCATCAAGGCCTGGCAGGAGGCGAGGGGACAGGGGCACCGCGACGTCTGCCTGATCCCTACCTCGGCCCACGGCACCAACCCCGCCAGCGCGGTGATGGCCAACCTCAGGGTCGTGGCGGTGGCCTGCGACGACAAGGGCAACATCGACGTCGCGGACCTCCAGGCCAAGGCCGACAAGCACCGGGACGAGCTCGCCGCGCTGATGGTGACCTACCCGTCGACCCACGGGGTGTTCGAGGAGGCCATCCGGCAGATCTGTGAGATCGTTCATGAAGCTGGCGGTCAGGTCTACCTGGACGGGGCCAACATGAACGCTCAGGTCGGCATCTGCCGGCCCGGTCACTACGGCGCCGATGTCTGCCACCTGAACCTGCACAAGACCTTCGCCATCCCCCACGGCGGCGGCGGCCCGGGCATGGGCCCCATCGGCGTGAAGTCCCACCTGGCGCCCTTCCTGCCTGGCCACCCGGTGGTCGCGACCGGCGGCGACCAGAGCATGGGGCCGGTCAGCGCGGCGCCCTGGGGCTCGCCCAGCATCCTTCCGATCAGCTGGATGTACATCGCCAGCCTGGGCTCCTCGGGCCTGCGCCGCAGCACCCAGCTGGCCATCCTCAACGCCAACTACGTCGCTGGGGTCCTGGGCCAGCACTACGAGGTGCTCTACACGGGCAGCAAGGGCCGCGTTGCCCACGAGTGCATCATCGACACGCGCCCGCTCAAGGCCGAGGGCACCACGGTCGACGACATCGCCAAGCGGCTGATGGACTTCGGCTTCCACGCCCCGACGATGAGCTTCCCGGTGCCGGGCACGCTGATGATCGAGCCCACCGAGAGCGAGTCCCGCGAGGAGCTGGATCGCTTCTGCCAGGCCCTGATCACCATCCGCGAGGAGAGCCGAGCGGTGGCCGAGGGCCGTATGGACGCCGAGGACAACCCGCTGAAGAACGCCCCCCACACCGTCGAGGAGGTCACCGGCGACAGCTGGAGCCACCCCTACTCGCGCGCGCAGGCTGCCTTCCCGGCTGCCTGGCTGAGGGAGCACAAGTTCTGGCCCAGCGTCGGGCGGATCGACAACGCCTGGGGCGACCGGAACCTGTTCTGCACCTGTGTCGGCGTCGAGGAAGTCGCTGAGCTGGACTGAAGCTCGGCGCCTCGCCTCGGGCGGTGAGCCGTGATGCTGCTCCTGGCCTGCTCGGCCGGTCAGGACAGCGGGGTCGAGGCCCGGGACTCGCCGGCCCTGGGCCTGGCCCCGGGCCAGGCCGCCTGGACCTCGGACCAGGTCGTCGAGCGCATGCAGGCCTCGCTGGCCCTGGGCTTTCCTCAGGCCAGCGCCCTGGTCAACGATCTGGTCGCGGTGATGGAGCTCCACGGGGACGCGGCCTGCCCGGGCCCGGGCTTCGTGCTCCCTCGCACCTTCGAGGGCTGCTTGACGCCTGACGGCTGGCGCTTCGGCGGGGTGCTCGAGTACGAGGGCGCGCCGCCGCCGGTCCTGGCGGGGCAGGCCCTCCACCTGCTCGGAGACGGCTTCGTGCTGGCCCCCGGTGGTGAGCGCTTCGTCCTGGGCGGGGAGCTCGAGGTGGTCGAGGGAGGGACCAGCGTGCAGGGGTCCTGGTCCTGGCCCCTGTCCGAGACGGCCTGGATCCAGGCGGGCTTCTCTGGAGCGCTCGTCCTCGGCCAGGAGGACGGGCTGCGCTCCGCCAGCGGCAGCCTGCGGATCGGGCAGGCGGATCCTGTCTTCCTGAGCCTCCAAGAGGCCTCGGCG
>CALGIB010000501.1 GCA_937915955.1 uncultured Pseudomonadota bacterium | reverse complement strand
CCTGGTTCGAAGGGGAGTCTGCGGGGAGCCAGCTGGGCTTCCATCGTCCGGGCGCGCTGGCCTACGCAGGAGGCGGCTACCGCGTCCGTCCCGGCGAGATCTACGGGGAGCTGAGCTACCTGGGCGTGGGCAGCAGCCTGGACGCCTACGAGGGGCAGGTCGGAGGAGTGGTCGCGATCCTGGGCTTTCGGGTAGTCTACTGACCAGGAGGCCCCTGCTCGGGTGCTCGTCCCCCGCCGCGTTTCTGCTCTCGGTGCTACCGCTCTGCTCGCGATCCCGCTGGCCGTCGGCGCGCCGGGGTGCACCCTCGGCGAGCTCCCGCCCAGCATCGACCAGGTGCTGCCCGACAGCAGTTGGACCGGCGAAGACACCTCGGTCCAGGTCCTCGGCGATAACTTCCACCCCCTCGCGGTGGTCGACGCGCGGCGCGACGAGGTCCGGCTGCAGCACGACTTCCAGCTGGAGCTGCTGAGCGGCGCCGACAGCATCGAGCTCGAGGGCGTCAGCTTCCGCGGCTACGGCGAGCTCGGAGCCTTGGTCCCGGAGGGCACGCCGGTGGGCGTCTACGATCTGCGGCTGGTCGGACCCAACGGCCTGGAGACCACCCTGAGCCAGGGCTTCACCGTCCGTGAGACCCGCGCCGACCACATCGAGCTGGAGTTCGACGCCCGCACCTACGAGGTCGACGAGCAGGTCGTGGTCCGGATGCGGCTGTTGGACCCGCTGGGCGAGCTGGTCCCCGAGGCGCACCCCGTGGTGGTCATGGCCGAGACGGACGCCGGCTCGACCACGCTCGATCTCTACGGCACGGGCCTGTCCGACGGACAGCCCACCAAGACCGGCATCGGGCTGTCGGGCAGCCTGCACGAGGGCGAGGGCTGGGTGGCGTTGAGCTCGTCGCAGCCGGCCAACGTCTGGCTCAGGGTGGAGTCGCTGGAGGCCGGGGTCGACGGCGGCGAGGCCTTCCTGCCCTTCACGCCCGGCGAGCTGGGCTCGGTCGACATCGGCTTGCCGACGAAGTCCTTCCAGGCCACCGCGGGCGAGGCCTTCGTGGTCTCGCTGAGCCTGCGCGATGACAAGGGCAACCTGCTGCCCGACACCAGCGCCCGGTTGCAGCTGTCGGACAAGTGTCACGGAGCCGTGGTGCCGGACGAGGTCGATCTCGTAGGCCAGGCCAGCAAGCCCGTCATCTTCCTGCGCGCCTCGGACCTGGACTGTCCCGAGGCCAGCCTCGTGGTGACGGGGACCGCCTCCGGCGAGTCGGCGCCCTTCGTCGTCGCCTCGGGCGAGCCCAGCGAGCTGCTCGTTCGCCCCACGGACTCCAGCCCCGAGGAGCTGACCGCCGGCGAGGAGGAGCTGATGCTCCGGATCTCGGCGCGGGACGACTTCGGGAATCGGGTGGGGGCCTACGCCGAGGCCCTCGAGTTCGTCGACGACGTGGGCGGACTGGACACCCGCTCGGGGCTCGGCAGCGTGAACTGCGTCGTTGACTGGGATCAGGGCGAGCGCTTCTGCCTGGTCGGCCTGACGCGGGCCGCCACCGAGGTGAACGTCACCGTGCTGGCCGCGGACGGGCTCAGCGGGACCACGGCGGATCCCGTGCTCGTCAGGGCCGCCGAGCCCGCCGCGCTCACGGCCACCCACGACGTCAGCGAGGTCGTGGCGGGCGAGACCTTCGAGCTCCGGGTCCGGGTCGACGACGCCTTCGGCAACCCCGTCGAGCTGGATCCGTCCTCGGACAGCTTCGCGGTCGACGACGGCAGCGGCGCGCTGACCTGCGCCTGGACCGGCACGGCCCTGGACGAGCAGGTGCTGGACTGTGTGGCCACAGAGGCGGCGACCGGCGTCCGCATCCAGGTCGAGCTGGAGACCTGGGGCCTGGTCAACCAGACCGACACGCTGGACGTGATCAACGCCGACCTCGCGCTGGTACAGCTCACCGCGCCCACGCAGGTCACCGCGGGGGCGCTGTTCTCGCTCTCGGCGCAGGCCTTCGACAGCTACGGCAACGCCTACCGCGAGGGCGACCGCAGCGTCGATGTCAGCGACGACGGCGTCTCGCTGAACGTCAGCAGCATCTCGCTGGACGGCGAGGGTCGATACAGCGGCAGCGGCTTGACCCTGACTCGGTCGGGCAGCTGGACACTGACCGCGTCCAGGTCCGGGACCAGCCTCGGAGCTGCCGCGATCGAGGTCGCAGCGGCCGCCCTCAGCTCGGTGGCGGTGGAGCTGGATGAGCCGGTGGCCTGGGTCGGCGAGGACACGCCCGTGCGCGTGCGCGGGATTGACAGCTACAGCAACACGGTCACCTCGTATTCGGGACCGGTGACCCTCAGCAGCAGCTCGGGCCTGTTCATCACGAGCCAGGTCAGCGGCTTCACCTCCGGTGAGCTCCAGACCACGCTCAGCTTCGACTCGGCCGGCCTGCAGGACCGCATCGACGCGCTGGACGGCGACGGCTACAGCGGGCGCTCCTCACGCTTCGACGCCCTGGACGGGGACTGCGCCAGCGGGCCCACCGCGGGGCTTTTGCTGGACGCCAGCGACGAGGCCGTGACCTGCCTGGTCTCCGGGGTCGCGGCCGTCACCGCCGACTTCAGCACCAGCGTGCCCGGCGCCAGCAGCCTGGCCGCCTACCACCTGGGCGACGGCTCGGGGGCCTGGACCCGGAGCAGCGGAACGGCCACGAGCCTGAGCCTGGGCGGCGTCGGCGTCCACGTCGTCGAGCTGATCGTCGCGGACAGCTCGGCCTGCGGGGCCTCCACCAGCGCGCTGGCGTGGGTGAACGAGGCCGGTCAGGCCGCGGGTCCCCTGACCGTCAGCGCCGCCCACAGCAGCCGGACCTCGGGCGGCACCGCGTCCAAGGCCGACACCACCATCACGGTCACCGCCACAGACTGCGCCGGTGACGTCCCGACGGACCCGATCCTCTACGTTCGCACCGATCTGGGCGAGCTGACCACCTCCGTGACCGCGGCCTCAGACGGCCTCACCGCCAGCCTCTCCAGCGGCACCGCCAGCTTCACCTGGTCGGCTCAGTCCAGCGATCGGGCGGGCACGGTCACCGTGCACGCGGGCGTCTTGAGCGGGGCGGCCTACGGGGCCACCACCCTGGAGCTCACCGGCGAGTCCCACCGCCCACAGGTGGCCTGGGTCGACCCGTCTGGAGACAGCAGCGAGCTGCTGGACGAGATCGTCGTCCGCTTCACCGAGGACCTGCTGGTGACCGCCGACTACGACAGCCTCGTCAGCGTGACCGGCTCCTCCGGCGGCCTCCAGCTCAGCACCAGCCTCAGCGGCGACGAGCTGACGATCGCGCTCCAGGACAGCCTGGACGCCAGCGCGGACGCCTACGAGCTCGAGCTCTCCGCCGACCTCCGCGACACCGCTGGCAACAAGCTCGACGGCGCCTTCGACGGCATCAACGGCAGCTTCGTGAGCAGCTTCGGCGACGTCGGCGACGAGGGCCTCAGCCTCAGCTCCTGCACCCCGGACAGCAGCTTGCTGACCCCGGACGGCCTGGACGGCAGCGGCCAGGAGGCCGACGAGGTGGACCTGGCGGTCAGCGCCTCAGGGACCCCGAGCTGGTGGCTGCTTCAGGTCTACGACAGCGACGGCGGGCTGGCCCGAACCCAGCGCAGCGCCGCGAGCGCCAGCAGCGAGACCGTGAGCTGGGACGCTCGAGGGGACGACGGTCGCGTGCTCGACCCGGGGACCTGGACCGTCGAGCTGTCGTCCATCGACGGCAGCGACAACCTCTCGGAGGCCTGCTCGAACCAGATCGAGCTGCTCCAGCACTACCTGGCTCCGGAGTAGCTCCTTGGCGAAGGACCCTCGGCTCGAGGACACCGCCCGTCTGGCCGAGCTCGGGCTGATCAGCGCGACGCTCGCCCACGAGCTGCGCCAGCCCTTGTTCGCGACGCGGGCGCTCGCCCAGCTGCTCCAGGTCAAGGTCACCGATCCGACTCAGGCCGCGCTGGTGCGGGATCTGCTCCGTCAGAGCCAGCTCATGGAGTCGCTGGTCGACGGGATCAGCCTGGCGTCTCGGCGGGCGGGCTCGGAGCTGGTCGCGCTGGACCTCCGGGCCTCGGTGCAGCAGGTGTTGGACCTCATGGAGCATCGGGCCAGGAGCGCCAGCCTCGCGCTGTCCTTCGAGGCTCAGCAGGGGCTCGGCGCCAGCCGGGCCGAGCCGACGGCGGTGGTCCAGATCGTGATGAACCTGGTGGCGAACGCCCTGGACGCCTCGCCCCCGGGAGGCACCGTCCACGTCCGGATCGAGGCCCGGCAGGACCTGCACTGGGTGCTGGTCGAGGACCAGGGCCCGGGCATCCCCGAGCCCCTCGCCGAGCGCATCTTCGAGCCCTTCTTCAGCACCAAGCCAGCGGGGCAGGGCACAGGGCTGGGGCTGGCGGTCGCCCGCGTGCTGGCCGAGCGGGCCGGCGCACGCTTGGAGCTGGTCCGGTCCGGTCCGGGCGCCCGGTTCGGCCTGGCCGTTCGCCCCTGGGTGGACGGGAGCGGCTCCGGCGACTAGTCAGCGGGCCTCAGCTGGAGGTCCCATGAGCGAGGAGATTGCCGAGCCCCACCTGCAGGAGCTGCAGGACCTGTTCCTGGTAGCGCTGGAGACCCGGCGCCGCGGCGACGTCGACAAGGCCATCGAGCTGCTCGGCCAGGTGCTGCGAGGCGATCCCCGACTGGCCGAGCCACGACTGGAGCTCGGCCGCATCCACCTGGACACCGGTCGCCTCGAGGAGGCCGAGGAGCAGACCCGCGAGGGCCTGCGCGTACTGCTCTCCGGGGGGCAGTGGATCGAGGATCTGGCCGAAGAGGTGGTGCTGTCGGTGGCCCACGGTCAGCTCGGCGAGGTGCTCCGGAGGCGCGCCGAGAGCGACGAGGTGCTGTTCGGCCCGCCAGAGGACTTCAAGGCGATGCTGAAGGAGTCGAAGCTGCACTTCGATCGGGCCCACGAGCTGGATCCGAGCAACGACCACGCCCAGTACTTCGGGCTTCAGCTGGAGCTCAAGCCCAGCGACGAGGCCTGAGCTCAGAGCTCGGGATGATCGAAGTGTCCGAGCTGCGGTGACTTGGGCTCGGGCGCGGGCGGCGCGGCCTCGCCATAGACCGTCTGGCTCTCGGCGCTGGCCGTCACGTTGAAGCGCTTCATGACGGCCGCCTTGACCATCGGGGCCAGCAGCGTGCGGGTAGGCGGCGCGATCAGCACGAACCCCGCGACGTCGGTCAGGACCCCGGGCGTGATCAGCAGCACGCCGCCGATGAGCACCATCAGGCCTTCGATCAGCTTGTTGCCCGAGGGGAAGCCCTGCTTGGACTCCTGCTCCAGGGCCCTGAGCACGCCCAGGCCTTCGCGCTTGGCCAGCCAGGCGCCGACAGACCCGGTCAGGAGGATGATCAAGACGGTCAGCCCAGGCCCCACCCACGCGCCGATCTGGATCAGCAGGTAGAGCTCGAGGGCCGGGATGATGGTGAACGCGAGGAACAGCTTCCACATGGGCAGACCCTAAGCACCCTGATCCGCTTTGGCTCGCCTCCAGAGCGCCTCCAGTTCGTCGGCCGACAGCTCGGTCAGCAGCTGGTCGCGATCCGTGGCCATCGCCTCGACCAGGCGAAAGCGGCCCTCGAAGCGCTGGTTGGCCTCGCGGAGGCTCTCCTCCGGCCCCAGGCCCAGCAGGCGACCGTAGCTGGCGACCGCCAGGAGCAGATCGCCGTACTCGTGGCGGATGGCCGCCTCGTCGCCCTGATCGCGGGCCTCGTCCAGCTCACCTAGCTCCTCGAAGACCTTGGCGCGGGCGCCCTCGGCCGTGGGCCAGTCGAAGCCGACCTTGCTGACCTTCTCGCCGACGCGGTGCGCTCGGATCAGCGAGGGCAGGGAAGCCGGCACCCCGTCCAGCATCGAGCCGCCGCCGGCGCCGCGCTCGCGGGCCTTGCGGGCCTCCCAGGCCCCGACGCTGCCAGCGTCCTCCTCATCGTGCTCGGGGTCGAAGACGTGCGGGTGACGGCGG
>CALGIB010000500.1 GCA_937915955.1 uncultured Pseudomonadota bacterium | reverse complement strand
AACTCCTGACATCCGATAGCTGACCAACCAGGAGAAGCTCGTGCCTGACGAGCTACATCCACCGCTGGATCGTTGGCCACGGCCGAACGACCGATCACGTTTGATCGTAGAATTTTCGCTGTTCTTGCCGGGTACAAACTGGTAGGGTAGGGGCCATGAGTGATCGGCCCCAGCCTTCCTTGTTTGAGAGCGCGACGGTCGGCCCTTCGGGTTCCTTCAACCCACGGTGTGTCTTCTTCGAGGAGGACGGTAACCGGGCCGTGTTCGTCGATGGCCTCCCTGTGTTCAGGTACGCCGTCGAGGAGCGCTACGAGGAGGACGTCTTCGTCGCACAGGCGATCGTCAACGGCTGGGCGTCTGTCGCTGAGCTGTGCAAGGGCCTCGGTCGCGTGCCTGGCGACCTCTACCGGGTTCGGAAGCGGTTTCTCGAAGGCGGCTTCGAGAACCTGCAGCTGAGCCGACCGGGGCGCAAGCCCGTGATGAGTTCGGACGAGCTCATGGTGGCCGAGCGGCTCTGGAACGCGGGCGAGTCCGGTCGTGCGATCGCGGAGAAGTTGGGGCGAGCGCCGGCGACGGTGATGTTGGCGCTGCGTCGGATTGGCGTGATCCAAGACCGTGACGACGCCGCGACCGCGGCGGAGCCAGTTCAGCTGGAGCTACCTGGCTCAGCTCGGGATGTCCCGGCTGACGAGGTCGGCAACGATGACGTGCCGGCGGAAGGGGCACAGCTGCCCGCCGTGAGGGCGGCGGAGCCGGCGCGCAGCATGGACTCCAACCCTGCGGCCAGGACGCTGGACCGCTTCCTGGCAGCGCGGGGTCAGCTCTTCGATGCCGCCCCGCTGTTCACCGAGGGGCGAGCCCCTCACGGTGGGGTTCTGCTGGCCGTTCCGCTCCTGGTCCTGAGCGGGATGTTCGACCACGCGCGTGGCGTCTATGGCCACATCGGCCCCGCGTTCTACGGGCTGCGGACGAGCGTCCTCACGTTGCTGCTGCTCGCCCTGCTGCGGATCAAGCGCCCGGAGAACCTCAAGGAGTACTCGCCGCCGGCCCTGGGCCGCGTCCTCGGCCTCGACCGCGCTCCAGAGGTCAAGACCTTGCGTCGCAAGCTGGCCGCGCTCAGCTGCGACGATGCCAAGGTCGAGCAGTTCATCGGGCAACTGGCCCAGACCCGCGTCGACCAACGCGCCGAGGCGCTGGGCTTCCTCTACGTGGACGGGCACGTGCGCGTCTACCACGGCAAGGCCCGCCTGCCGAAGACCCATGTTGCGCGCCTGAGGTTGTCCCTGCCCGCGACCCAGGAGCTCTGGGTCAACGACGCCGACGCGCAGCCGCTGTTCTTCGTGACACAGGAGGCGCACCCGCAGCTGGCCAGCTCCCTGCACCCGACGCTGAAGGACATCCGCAAGCTGATCGGACCAGAACGACGATCCACGGTGGTCTTTGACCGCGGCGGCTGGAGCCCCGACCTGTTCGCCCGCCTGCACGGCGACGGCTTCGACGTCCTCACCTACCGCAAGGGCCACGTCTCTGCAGTGCCCGACGAGAACTTTACGAGCTACACCGTCGAGCTTCCCCGACGGACGGTCGTGTACGAGCTGCACGAGCAGGACGTCCTCGTCGGTGCCGCGAAGATGCCGATGCGACAGATCACCCGGCGCTGCGGCGACCATCAGACCCACATCGTCACCACGCGCAAGGACCTGTCCATCGTCGAGGTCGCCCAGCGGATGTTCGACCGCTGGCGGCAGGAGAACTTCTTCAAATACATGCGGGAGGAGTACGGCCTCGACGCCCTCGTGGACTATGGCAAGGAACCCGCCGACCCAGCCCGGATGGTCCCGAACCCGGCGCGCAAGGCGCTGGACAAGGAGCTCCAGCAAGCCAAGAAGGAGGCGGCCACGCTGGAAGCTGCCTACGGAGCAGCGGCCCTGGACAACCCGGAGTCGAAGCGCCCCACGATGCGCGGCTTCAAGATCGCCCACGGCAGCGAGATCGGCATCCCGCTCCGCGACGCTCGTCAGCGGGTGGAGGAGCTTCAGGCCCAACGAAAGAAGCTGCCCGTCCGCGTCCCCGTGGGAGAGCTGCAGGACGAGGTCGTGTGCCTGCACCGCAGCTGCAAGCGCCTCACCGACGCGCTCAAGATGGTCGCCTTCCAGGTCGAGAGCGACCTCGTCGGCGCTGTGTCGACGAACTACGCGCGCGCGTTGGACGACGGACGTCGCCTGATCCGTTCGGCCCTGACCAGCCCGGCTGATATCCTGCTTCGCCCCGGCGAACTTCACGTCCGGCTGATCCCGCAGAGCAGCAAGCACCGGACGCGAGCCATCGCCGCCCTCTGCCAAACGCTCACTAATGCCGAGGTTTGCTACCCCGGAACCGACCGACGGATGACCTTCTCGATTGACGGCTGCGAAGCCCCCGAAATTTCGAGATAGGCCTCACCCCATGTCAGGAGCTCTGGATATGGCTGGCCGGCGGTCCTCCGTCTCGACGATATCCCCGACCCGATGCCAGGGCCTGGGCAGGTGCGCATCCGCGTGCACGCCGCGGCGGTG
>CALGIB010000499.1 GCA_937915955.1 uncultured Pseudomonadota bacterium | reverse complement strand
GACCCCGAGGTCACCTCGCTGGAGCAGCTGGACCTGCTCGGCGAGCGCGGCTTCCGACGGCTCAGCCTGGGCGTGCAGTCCTTCGACCCCAAGGTCCTGGCGGCGGTCAACCGACCCCAGCTCTCCGAGCGCGTCGCCCCCTTGCTCGAGCACGTGCGCAGCCGTGGCTGGTGGGGCCTCAACCTGGACCTGATGTACGGCCTGCCTCACCAGGACGTGGCCTCCTTCGCCGAGACCCTGGACACCATCCTCGAGCTCCGCCCGGACCGGGTCGCGGTCTTCGGCTACGCCCACGTGCCCTGGCTCAAGCGGCACCAGCGCAACATGGACGAGGCCGCCCTGCCCGACTCGCTCGAGCGCGCCCGCTGCCTGCTGCACGCCCAGGAGCGCTTCCGCGAGGCCGGCTACCTGCCGGTCGGCATGGACCACTTCGCGCTGCCCACGGACGAGCTGGCCATCGCGGACCAGGCCGGCACGCTGCACCGCAACTTCATGGGCTACACGACTCGACCCGTAGACATGATCGGCCTCGGCCCCAGCGCCATCTCCGAGGTCGCCGGGGTGTACTGGCAGGACGAGCCGGGCCTGGCGCCCTGGATGCGCAAGGCCGGAGGCGATCTCGTCAACAAGGGCTGGGAGCTCTCCGCCGAGGACCGGCTCCGTCGCGAGCTGATCAACCGCCTGATGTGCCAGATGCGGGTGGACCTGGGCGCCCTGAGCCAGCACTTCGGGCTGGACGTGCAGCGGCGCTTCCAGGATCAGATCAAGCAGCTGCAGCCCATGATCGAGGAGGGCCTGGTAGTGCACGAGGGCAGCACGCTGCGCATCACCGAGCGCGGGCGCCCCCTCATGCGCCTGGCGGCCATGCCCTTCGACGAGCACCTGTCCGCGGGACGGTTCTCCAAGACGGTGTGATGCGTTAGGGCAGCCGTTGGAGGATGCCCATGCTCGGTCTCGCCCTCGGACTTCTTCTCGCCGGCCCCGCCCTCGCGGCGGAGCTGGACAGCCAGCTTCAGGATCTGCTCGCCAAGCACGACAGCGCCCCCACCCAGGCCGAGTTCCAGGCCCTGGGCGAGGGTGTCGACGCGGAGCTGCTGCGCCTGGCCCAGGACCCGGAGACCCGCAGCTCGGCCCGCGCTCGCGCCATCCTGGCCCTCGGCTGGTACCCCAGCCCCCAGGCCCAGGTCTTCCTGACCTCCACGCTGGCCGAGGGCAGCGGCGTCGACCGGCGCAAGGCCGCCCAGGCCCTGGCCACCGGCTGGGGCTACAGCCCCGCGCTCGAGCAGGCCCTGGCGGACCAGGACGTGCAGCTGCGCATGGCGACGATCCGCGCCCTGGCCCAGCTGGACAGCCCCCAGGCCCATCAGGCGCTGCAGGCCCGGGTGATGACCGAGACCGACGAGGACGTTCAGGCCCTGCTCGCCGAGAGCCTCACGGAAGGTGCCCCATGAGCCTGCTCCTGATGGCCTTGGTGGCCTGCGACGGCGATCTGGGCGGCGGCGACCTGGAGTACTCCGAGCTGGGCAGCTTCGAGGGCGACACCGGCTTCGCCACCGAGATCGAGTTCGAGGTGCCCGAATCAGCGACCTCGGTGCTGGTGCACTGCGGCGAGTTCGGCGACCAGAAGCTGGGCCTGCTCTGGAACCTGCGAAAGCCGGACGGCAGCCTGCTCTACGACGGCGAGAACCCCAGCAGCAGCGCGAAGTACCGCAGCGAAGCCCACGATGACCTGGTGCCCTTCCTGATCCCGCTGGCCCCCGAGACGACGCTGGACGCCGGCGTCTGGAGCGCGGACGTCTTCGTCGCCACAGGCGGACAGCCGATCACGGTCGACTGCGGCATGCTCGTCCGGAGCTCCGCGGCTGGGGCCAAGGCCAGCCTCTCGCTGGAGTTCGTCTGGGTCGGCACGGAGCTGGACGCCAGCAGCGCCCCCGACGATC
>CALGIB010000498.1 GCA_937915955.1 uncultured Pseudomonadota bacterium | reverse complement strand
CGCCGGGGGGCCAGGACGCCGGGCAGCTCGTCCGCGGGGCAGACGCCCAGACGGATGGCGCGGAGCAGCTCAGCGCGCAGCGGGGACACCGCGGCGGTCGGGATGGGCCAGGCCAGCACGTAGGCCAGGCAGTTGCGGATGGCGTCCTCGGCCTCGGGGCTCCAGCCCTGGGCCTCGACCTCGTCCACCAGGCGACGGACCACCTCGACGATGCCGGTGGTGCGCGAGCCCAGCGCGTCGCGGCTGTCCTGATCGGACAGACGCGTCCAGGCCTGGCCCGCCAGCGCGGCCAGCAGAGCGGGGGCGCGGCCGTTGGGATCCGCGGTGAGCTGTTCGACCAGGCGGCTGATCAGCTGCTCGCCCAGCTCGGGCTGCAGCCGCACCGCCTCGGTCCAGTAGCGGACCAGCGCCTCGTCCACCGAGGGCTGCAAGCTCTCGCGAGCCACCTCGAGGCTCAGCGCCATGAGCTCGCCGTCGGCGTCACCGCGCGCCGCCTCGAAGGCCTCGCGCAGCCCGGTCCGGCTGCTCATCGCGACGCGAAGTTGCTCCCGATCCATCACTCTGCCCTCGACCTCGCGTGAAGCATAGGCACGGGAGAAGGTCTCGTTTTGTCTAAATTGTGCAGGACTCGGGGATCCCTGCGAGCCAAATCCATCACGCCCCGGAGAACTGCACGCCCTCGAAGACCAGCGTGGGGCTGCGCGTGCTCGAGTAGGCCCAGCCGTCATCGCCAACGGCGACGAGCTTGCTGAACAGGTCGATCAGGTTGCCCGTCACGTTCATCTCGCCGATCGCGGGGCCGATCTGGCCGCCCTCGATGGGGTGCCCGCGCATCCCGAAGCTGAAGTCGCCGGTGGTGGCGTCGCTGTTGCCCCCCAGCCAGGAGGTGAGCAGCACGCCGTCGCCGACCTCGGCCATCCAGTGGGCCTGGTCGCCCTGGCCGCCCTCGAAGATCAGGTTCGAGGAGCCGCCGGTCGTGGGCGGCATCTCGGCCTTGCGGCCGTAGTAGGTGTCCACGAACACGTTCCTCGCGAGGCCCGCCTCGATCAGCGGCAGGCGCTTGCTGGCGAGCCCCTCGCCGTCGAAGGTGCGGCTGGACAGGCCCCGAGGCAGCAGCGGGTCGTCGATCAGGCTCAGCCGCTCGCTGAACAGGCGCTGGCCCAGCTTGCCGGCCCAGAAGCTGCGCCCCTGCTGGATGCTGCGCGCGTTTGCGGCCCGGAGCAGGTGCCCGATCAGGCGACCGCCGGCGCGGGGCTCGAGCACCAGCGTGCCGGTCCGCGTCGGACCCTTCCGGGTGCCCAGGCGCGCGGTGGCCCGTCGCAGGGCCTCCTCGGCGACCTGACGAGGGCTCTGGAGCTGGGACCGGTGCGGGCCGCCGATCCAGTTGCTGGCCTCGGGTCGTCCGCCCTCGGGGTCACGCAGGCTGATCTCGGTGCCCATCCAGATGCTGGTGGACTCGTGGCTGCCCGAGAAGCCGTTGCTGCTGACGCTGGCGGACAGGTTGTGCCCGTTGGAGACGCCTGCGGTCGTGGAGATCACGCGCTCGTCCGCGCGGATGATCTCGTCCATCTCTGCGCACCAGGCGATGCGCTCGTCCTGGGTCAGCTCGCTCAGGCCCGGGTCGACCAGGTCCAGGTCGGCCGCGCTGCGGCCCTCGTAGAGCGCCGGGTCGGGCAGCGCGCGGTGGGGGTCAGGCTGCAGCGCGCGGGTCAGCTCGACGGCGTCGGCCACGAAGGACTTCAGCTCGTCCGGGCGCAGGTCCGTCGTGCTGTGGGTCGAGTAGCGACGGTCCACGTAGAGCTGCAGGCTCAGCGCTCGAGTCGTGGACTCCTGCACCTTCTCCAGGTGGCCGTCGCGGTACTCGAACTGGACCGAGCGGCCTCGGCTGGCGCCCGCGAAGACGCCCTGGGCGCCCGAGGCCTGGGCCAGCTCGACCGCCTGCTGCGCGCGCTGCTGGAGCTCCTCAAGCATCGACGCCTCCCACGGTCATGCTGCTGACGAGCACGGTGGGCAGGCCCTGGCTGACCGGCACCCCCTGGCCGTTCTTGCCGCAGGTCCAGCCGCCGGTGTCCAGCTTGCCGTCGTCCGCAGCCATCGTCACCCTGGACAGGGCCTCGGGGCCGTTGCCGATGATGTTCACGTCCTTGATGGGCGCGGTGATCCGGCCGCCCTCGATGAGCCAGCCGTTCTTGATGTAGAAGGTGAAGTCGCCCGCCCCGATGGCGACCTGACCGTTGGTGAAGGTCTCGGCCACGATGCCGTCCTGGACCGACGCGATGATCTCGTCGTGCTTGTGCGGGCCGTCCTCCATGAAGGTGCAGCGCATGCGCGGCATGGGCACGTGACGGAAGCTCTGGCGCCGGCCGCTGCCGGTGGGCTCGACGCCGTAGTGGCGGGCGCTGATCTGGTCGTGCATGTAGCTGGCGAGGCGGCCGTTCTCGACGAGCACGGTGCTGCGGGCCTCCTTGCCTTCGTCGTCGAAGGCGATGGCGCCGCGCTCGTTGGGCTCGACGCCGGAGTCGACGATGGTCACGAAGTCCGGCGCGATGCTCTCGCCCATCTTGTCGGCGTAGATGCTGGTGCCCTTGCGGTTGAAGTCGGCCTCGAGCCCGTGGCCGATGGCCTCGTGGAGCAGGATGCCGCTGGCCCCGGCGGCCAGGACGACCGGCATCTCGCCCGCTGGGGGACGCACCGCCTCGAACAGCCTGGTGGTGCGGTCGACGGCCTGCGCCGCGAGCTCCTTGAGGGCCTCGTCGCTGTAGCGCTCCTGCCCGTGGCGGCCAGCCAGGTTGGCGCCGTTGCTGACGGTCTGGCTGCCGTCGCTGGCGGTGCAGGTACACCACAGGCGGGTCTGTGGGCGGCGGTCGGTGTAGGCCTTGCCGCTGAGGTCGGCGACCAGCACGCGCTCGTCCTGGTCCCACCAGCTGACGCTGACCTTCTGGATGCGGGGGTCGAGCGACCGGGCGTAGCCCTCCAGGGCCTGGACCATAGGCAGCTTGCTGGCCACGGCGACCTCGCTCCAGTGCTTCTGCACCGCGTAGAGCTGGCCCGGCGCGCTGTTGAAGGTCCACGCGCCGACCGCGGGCAGCGGGGCCCCCTTGGCGATGGCCGAGGCCGTCCGGGCAGCGTTCAGCATGGCCTCGAGCGTGAGCTCCTCGGTGAAGGCGTAGCCGGTCTGGTCGCCGATCACGACGCGCAGCCCGACGCCCTGGTCGATGCTGGTCGAGGCCGTGCTGATCAGCCCGTCCTCCATCGAGATGGAGCTGGTCCGGCTGTGCTGGAAGTAGAGGTCCGCGAAGTCCGCGCCGCGCTGGGTCAGCTCGCTCATCACCCGCTGGAGGGTGGCCGCGTCGACGCCGAACCAGTCGAGGAAGGGGTTGTTCGGGGCGGCGGCGTTCAGGTCCACGGCCCCGGCGGGCAGCTGCTTGGCGCAGGCGGCCAGGAAGCTCGGCATCGTGACGATGCACAGGCCGGCGGACAGGCCTCCGAGGAAGCGACGGCGGGAAGTCATGGGCTCTCCAGGCGAGCCGAGAGGGTAGCGGATGAGCCGCCCGGACCGGGGCCGAACTGAGGTCCCGGCGGTTCAGGCCGTGCTCATCGCCAGCAGGATCGCGTTCCCGAGGCCGCCCCCGGTCGCGTACCAGCGGCCCCCGCGCGAGGGCACCGGCACCCCGAAGAGCCGGGCCGTGCGGAGGTTGCGCACGTACGCGCGGCGGTCGCGGTGCAGGCGGGCGCCGGCCAGCGAGAAGCCTGTCGGAGAGACCCCGATGCCCAGGATCACTGGCCCCGAGTCGATGTCCCCCAGGCTCTGCACGCCGGGCGGGAACTCGCGCACGCCCCCGAAGGGCCCCAGGTGGCGCTGCTGACCCTGCAGCGACCGGTAGAGCGAGGCCGACAGCTGCGGGTCCGCGAAGCTCAGGAAGTAGACCGCGAAGCTGGTCCCGGAGGCCCGCGGCAGGCCCATCGCCGCGCCCGTCATCGGCGAGAGGGACTGGATGAGCAGGCCCGTCTCCGGGTCGATCGACTCGGCCCGGAAGCGCAGCAGCCAGGCGCCCAGCCGCTCCTCGTGGCCCCCGGCCTGGGCCAGCGCCGCGGCACACACGGCCAGGTCCGGCGGGTAGGTCTGCCCCGGGTAGGTCTCCCAGCGGTGCGGCTCCTCGTCCAGGTGCAGGGCCAGCGCCGCGACCATGGCGTCCAGCTCGGCCTGGACCGGAAACTCCGGGTCCACCTGGGACCAACGCACCAGCGCCAGCGCCGAGTAGCCCACGTAGGCCGCCCCCAGCTCGTCACCCCCCCAGGCCTGGGCGCCGAAGTCCCGACTGTCCGCGCTCGCCAGCCAGGAGCCGCAGGCCCGCACAGCCGGCAGGTAGCGCTCCTGGTGCCCCGGGTGCTGCTCGATCACCTGCGCCAGGCCCAGCACCGTCATCTGGCAGGCGCCAAGGTCCCACTCGCCCTGGAACAGGGCCGAGTCCGGGCTCAGCCCCGTCGGCGCCACGCCCCCTCGCTCCATCGCCCAGTCCGCCACGGTGTCCGCGTGCCGCAGCACCGTGCGCTCGTCGCCCTCGTAGAGGCGCTGCGGCGCCCCGCCCAGGACGGGCGCGACCAGCCAGACCAGCAGGACGAACAGCAGGTTCATGTTCTTGCGCTTCATCCCCGGGACATCACCTCCGACAGCGTCGAGGGGGGCCCGGTTCGCGCTCAGCGGTCGCGAGGTCTGCGCGAGCGGTCAGGGCAGCTCCAGCTTGCCCTCGGGCGGGGCGCCCGCGCTCAGCGTGAAGCCCAGGTCGATCTCGAAGGTGCCCCCGAAGGCCTCCAGGATCTCCGCCGGCGGATCGGGCCACGCGGTCTCCGAGGCCGCCTTCACCAGGGCGGCGTCCAGGGGCTGCACCCCCGTCGAGCGCAACAGGGTGACCCTCCGCTCCGCCCCGCAGCTCAGCCGCAGGTAGGCCTCGAAGGCACCGGGCGCGACGTCCTGCCCCGCCAGGTTGCGCACCCAGGCCTCCTGAACGGGGAGCTGGACCCGCGGCGCCCAGTCCCGGATCAGCTGCTGTCGCGGATCCTCTGGGGCCTCCTGTGCCGCCTCCTCGACCACCGCCGCCTGCCTCGCCCGGCGCTGCGCTTCGTCGAACTCGGCCAGCTCGTCGGCCAGCCCCAGCCCCAGCCCCAGCAGCGCCAACATCATCGAGCGAACTGCTCGAGCAGGCGCTGCACCTCGGCCTGGGCCTCGACCTCGGCCGCGGCCTCGAGGCCGGCCTCCTCGAGCCGGCTGATGTCCTCATCCAGCCCGTCGACGGCCGCGTCCGCCAGGCCCTTGTCGCCCACCGCCGAGAGATCGTCGAGCTGCTTGAGCGCGCCCGAGACCTCGCTCAGCAGCTTGCCCGCCTCGGGCCCGAAGTCCACCGACAGGTTGCTGCCCTCGACCACCCGCTGGGTGCGGAAGCGATCGGAGAGGTAGTCCAGCGTGTCCCCGAGCTTGTCCATGCGATCGCGCAGCCCGCGCAGGGTGGCCTCGACCGAGGCGACCTCCTGCTGGACGGCCAGCGCGTCCTCGCCAGAGATGTCCGCCTGCTCGGGCTTGGCCGGCACGCAGGCCGGGATGTCCGCGGACTCCTGGTCCAGGGTGCCCACGAACCGGCGCACGGCGTCCCGCGCGTTGCCGTAGCTCATCGCCGCGAACTCCAGGTCCTCGCCCTGCACGTCCAGGGGGGCCGGCAGGTGGTCCAGGTCCGGGCGCTGGCGAGCCGCGATGGCCAGGTGCACGCGCAGGTGCAGGATCGCGCGCGTCTTCCAGACCGTCGCCATCACGCGCTGGGTGACCGAGGCCCGGTTCTCCAGGACCTCGAGGTCGTTCCGGTAGCGCTCGGCCAGGTCCCCTCGACCCTTGGCCTCCATCTCCTCGGCCTTGGCCGTGAGGTGGACCAGCTGCTCCAGCGCGGCCTCGTAGCTGCCCTGGAGCTTGTCCTCGAGGGCGCGCAGGCGACGCGGGTAGCGCTTGAGGTCCTCGCCCTGCTGGTAGTGGACGTCGCGGCGCCGGACCTTCTCGTTGCGCTTGTCGGCCTCGGTCTCGCTCAGCTTCTCCGGGGCGCTCCACTGCCCAGAGAAGTAGCCCCAAGCGGCGACGGCGATGCCGCCGACGACCATGATTCCCAGGATTCCATAGACAGGTACCACGGCGGAACAGTAACCCCGGTGCTCGCTGCCGCTACTGTACGTACCGACGTCCCTCCTTCTTCTACTCGAGCTCTCTCAGGTGTCGTTCACCCGCCGTCAGCTGCTGGCCGCCGTCGGAGCCTTCGCCGCGGCCTCGGCCGTGGGCCTGACCAGCCTGGGGCTGCGCTGGTACGACCAACCCGCGCAGGCCGGCTACACCCGGCTGAGCGAGGACGAGGCCGCCTTCCTGCGCGCCTTCGCCGAGGGCCTCTTCCCCGCGGGCGGCGAGCCCTCGCTGGGCGGCGGTGAGGCGCAGCTGGATCACTTCGTGGACGGCGTGCTCGAGCACATGCCCGCCTTCCAGCAGCAGGGCCTGAAGCTGCTCTTCCACGCCATCGACGCGCTGGCCCTGACCACCGAGGCGCGGACCTTCGTCGCGCTGACCCCTCAGCGGCGCAGCGCCATCGTCCTGGAGTGGCTCCAGCACCCGATCGCCGAGGTGCGCGGCGGCGTGCAGTCCATCGCCCTGTTGCTGGGCATGGGCTACACGACCCACCCCGAGGCGGTGCAGACCTTCTCCTCGCTGACCCGCTGCGGGATCTACGCGTGACCCCGATCCAGCCAGCGCCGCCGGCCCAGGGCGCCGCCGACCTGCGCGAAGGCCAGATCCTCGAGGCTCAGGTCTGCATCGTCGGAGCGGGCCCGGGCGGCAGCACCGTCGCCTACGAGCTCGCCCGAGCCGGCCTCGACGTGCTCGTGCTCGAGGAGGGCCCCCGACAGAGCGACTTCCGCCCCAACCAGGCCCACACCGCCCGCGTCCACATGCAGGAGGCCGGCGCGATGCTGGCCAAGGGCCCCACGCCGTTCCTGGTCGCCGCGGGCCGCGGCCTGGGTGGCGGCACCCTGGTGAACTCGGCGCTCTGCTTCCGCACCCCCGACGCCATCCTCGAGGCCTGGGCCGAGCAGCTCGAGGAGCCCACCTGGGGCCCCGAGGCGATGGCCGCCGTCTTCGACCACGTCGAGGCGGCCACGGGCGTGAGCCTGCCCGCCTCGGACTACGCCGCCGGTGAGCACAACCTGCGCATCGCCGCCGCCGCCGCCCGCCTGGGCCTGCCAGGAGGCCTGGCCCGCCGGAACACGCCCGGCTGCGTGGGCTGCGGGCAGTGCAACCTGGGCTGCCGCGTCGGCGGCAAGGCCAGCGTCAACCTGAACTTCCTGGCCATGGCCGCGGAGCGGGGCGCCCGACTCCAGGCCGAGCTCAAGGTCCAGTCCGTGGACACCCAGGGCGACCGGGTCATCGGGGTGTCGGGCCGCGCCGTCGACCCCACCACCGGCCGGCTCGGCGTCCACGTCAGCGTCCGGGCCGAGCACACCGTGCTGGCCGCCGGGGCCGTAGGCACCCCTCGCTTGCTGCACCTCTGCGGCCTGGCCGACCGCATCCCCGGCTGCGGCGAAGGCCTGCTCGTCCACCCCGGCTCGGCGGTCCTGGCCCGCTTCCCCGAGCCCGTCGACGTCTTCCAGGGCGCCACCCAGGGTGTCTGGTTCGAGGACCCGGCGCTGCCCGGCGTGCTGCCGCACGGTTGGGCCAGCCCGCCCGAGGTGCTGGCCATGCTCCTGGCGCCCCACTACGGCGGCATGAAGCAAGTCATCCCGCACCTGCGGCACATCGGCGGCGTGCTGGCTCTGGTCAGCGACCACGGCCACGGCAGCGTCAGCGCCCACGCCGACGGCCGCGCGAACATCGTCTACGACTTCGATCCGCACGACATCGAGCGCATCCAGGAGGCCATGGTGCTCTGCGCCCGGGTCCTGCTCGAGGCCGGCGCGACCGAGCTCTACGCCGTCGCCCAGGGCGTCCCGCCCTGCTCCGACCTGGACAGCTTCGCCGGCCACATGCGCGCCACCTCGATCCGCGACTTCACGCTCTACGCGGCCCACCCGATGTGCACGATGCGCATGGGCCAGAGCACGAACAGCGACGGCAGCGTCCGGGGATTGGAGCGCTTGACCGTCGCCGACGCGGGGGTCTTCCCCAGCTCTCTGGGGGTCAATCCCCAGCTCAGCACGATGGCCGCGGGGACGGTGATCGGGCGCGCGCTGGCCGCCCGAGCCTGACTACTCGTCGCCCTCGGCCCGGGCCACGCCGCTCGGGTTGATGGGCGACAGGATCATGAACATCCGGCGCCCGTCCATCCGGGGGGCCGCCTCGATCCGGCCCACGTCCTCGACACCCTTGGCCAGCCGCAGGCACTGCTGAGCGCCGATGTCGTGGTGGGCGTGCTCGCGACCGCGGAAGAACACCACGATCTTGACCTTGTTGCCCTCTTCCAGGAACGAGCGGATGCTGCGGGTCTTGACGCCCATGTCGTGCTCGTCGGTCTTCGGGCGGACCTTGAGCTCCTTGAGCTGCACCTTGTGCTGGCGCTTCTTCGCCTCGTTGTCCCGCTTCTTCTTCTCGTACTTCATCTGCCCCCAGTCACCGAGCTTGCACACGGGGGGGCGGGCGCCGGGGGCGACCTCGATGAGGTCCATGCCCTTGGACGCGGCGAGCTGTAGAGCATCCTGCGTGAGGAACTCTCCGAGTTTGTTGCCGACCTCGTCAATCAGCAGCACACGCGGGACGCGAATACGGTGGTTGACCCGGGTCTTTTCCTGGGTAGGGGGCTCGAAGCCATCGCGGCGTCCTCGTCGCAGAGTCGTCTCCTGGTGTGCAAAACGGATGAATCAGGGAACGGCCAATGTGGTCCGGCAACCCCTGAGCGTCAAGGAACTAACTGCATCCGCGGAGGTGCGCGGCGGCCCGGCTATATCTGGGTCGATGCTCTGGTCCCTCCTGCTCGGCTGTCGCCCGCCGATCGACCGCCCGGTGAACGTCGTGATCGTCGTCGTGGACGGCGTCCGCGTCGAGGAGTCGGTGCTGCCGGACCCCAGCGATCTGTCCGGGCTGAGCGGCCCCGATCACTGGCCTGGGGTCTCCTCCGAGCTGGTCCCGCTGGGCAGCTCGATGATCGCCCGCAACGCCGGCACCACCGTCACCGCGCCCGCCCACGCGATCCTGGCCACCGGCGCCCGCGTGCCCCTGGGCAACATGGCGGTGGACGAGGGCGTGGGCCTTTACCGCCCCGACCGACCCACCCTGTTCGAGGAGCTCTGCGCCCAGGGAGCCGGCACCGCGCTGGTCCTGGCCAACCAGAGCCTGATCGCCCCGATCACCTGGTCGACGATGCCCGGGTACGGCGAAGCCCTCGGCGCCCGCTGGATGGAGGTGGTCTCCGAGCCCGGCTCGGACCGCCCCGCCTCCGAGGACTCGGCCGTGCTCAGCACGCTGCTCTTCGAGCTCGATCGCAGCCGCCCCCGCCTGGTGCTGGCCAACCTCAAGGCCGTCGATCGGGCCGGCCACTACGGCGAGGACATCGACAGCTACCTGGAGGCGGTCGACAAGGTCGATCAGCCCATCGTCGAGCTCTGGGGCTGGCTGCAGGAGCACCCCTTCTACGCCGACAACACCGTGCTGGTGGTCACCTCGGACCACGGCCGCCATCGGGACGGGGGCGCGGGCGGCGAGGAGTTCTGGCGCAACCACGGGGACGCCTCCGAGGGCGACCGCCAGGTCCCCTTGCTGCTGGTCGGCCCCGGCATCGAGGCCGGGCTCCAGCTGGACGAGCTCATCGCGCTGGCCGATCTCGTGCCCACGCTGGGCGCCCTGCTCGGCGTCGAGACCCCCTGGGCCGAGGGCCAGGTGATCGACTCCATCCTGACCGGGGACAGCACGCCACGGACCGGCGCCGTCCAGGTCGCCGCGGCCGGGCGCGAGCTGCTGAGCGTCTGGCAGCCCGAGGGCCTGGAGCAGCGCAGCACCCTGAGCTGGAACGGCGAGACCGTCAGCGACGAGCAGGCCTGGATGGTCGAGGCCCCCGTCGTGGTCCAGGACGAGGGTCAGGCCTGGGCCTGCTGGCGCGAGCTGCACCTGGGACAGGACCACAGCCCCTGGGTGCCCCGCTGCTTCGAGTCCAGCGGCGGGAGCCTGCGCGAGCTGCCGCCACCCGTCGACGAGGTCAGCGCGCTCTGGCGCCCCCAGCTCCGGGTCAGCGAGCGCGGCCTGGAGCTGAGCTTCGTCGACAACCCCGAGGACATCGCCCAGCCCGGCATCGACGGCGAGGTCGGCCCGCTCTGGCTGCGCCTCGAGGACGGGGCCTGGGTCGAGGGTCGGGACCCCGAGCCGGCCCTGCGCTACCCCACCGACGCGCGCACGGTGGACCTCAGCGAGGACATGCTGACGGTCTTCATCGCCAGCCCCTACAGCAACGACAGCCGCGGCGAGCGCCGCCCCTACAGCCAGCGCAGCCGCTGGATCGAGGACGGCTTCGAGGTCGAGGCCGCCCAGCTGCTGGACCTGTCCTCGATCGAACCCAAGGGGGAGTTCCGGGTCGAGCAGCCCGCCCTGATGGCCGAGGGAGCGCAGGTCGAGCTGCTGCTGGTCGGCCTGATGAGTGAGACGCGGGTCCTGATCCAGGTCAGCTCCGAGGACGGAGGCCAGACCTGGTCCGAGCCCGCCCTGCTGGCCGACGACCCCGCCATCCCGGCGCACCTCCCGCCGCTCTGGATCGAGGGCGAAGCGAGCTGGCTTCGCTTCGAGGGGGGCGCCCAGCTCTGCACGCCCCGCGGCTGCGAGGACCTGGGCGTGCGCGCGGTCAAGGACTGGGCCTGGGACGGCAGCCACCTGCAGCTCGTCGCGCTCTCGGACCAGGGCGACTGGGGCCTGGTCGAGCGATAGCGCCCACGACCGGGTAGACGCTGGGCATGCTCCTGCTCCTGCTCGCGTGCGCCAGCGACGTGCCCGACTCCGCGGCCGACCCCTGCGAGCCCTGGGACAGCCCCGAGCTGACCCTGGGCACCGGGGAGGTGGCCTACGAGCCCCTCACGGAGAGCCCCCTCACGCTGGTCTACGGCCCCCAGGGCGGCCAGCACGTGCTCATCGGCCTCGCCGGCAGGGGCCTGACCACCGACGACGCGCTGGACAGCGAGCTGACCGGGCACATCGGCGGTGCGCTCGCCGCCCGCTCGACCCCCTACGTCACCTTCCGCTGCAACGCCTCCGAGGGCACCCAGCAGGCCTGGAACCTCTTCCTCGTCCTCGTCGAGGGCGTCACCCCGCAGGACGTGCACGACCAGGACATGGACGTGCACGTCACCCTGACGGACACTGAGGGACGCACGCTGGAAGCCAGCGCCACAGTCCACGTCTACGACCCCAGCCAGGATTGACCATGCTCTTCGCGCTGCTGACCCTCGCCTGCGACGACAAGAAGCCCCAGACCGACGACTCGATCGAGCCGGTGGACTGCTCGACCCGCCCCATCGACCTGCCCTCGCCCCGCGGCGAGGCCGCCGGGGTGTGGGACGCCAGCAACAGCCGGGTCGTGTTCTTCGGCGGGGACGCCGGCTGGCCCTCCGAGTGCATCCCCCAGACCGAGTTCTCCGACGAGACCTGGGGCTTCCACACCGACTGCGACACCTTCCAGCGGCTCGAAGGCACCATGCCCACCGGCCGCGGTCGCCACGCGGTGGCCCTGGACGAGGCTCGGGGTCGCATGATCATGACCGGAGGTCGCACCCGGAGCGGCACCAGCGGCGACTACACGCTGCTGGACGACGCCTGGGCCTTCGACTTCGCCACGGACACCTGGGCCCAGCTGGCCACCGGCGGCCCCAAGGCCCGCAACAGCCACACCCTGGTGGTCGCCGGGGACCAGGCCCTCCTGTACGGCGGCAACACCTCCAAGAGCGGCACCTCGTACAAGCCCCAGGCCGACCTCTGGTCGCTGGACCTGACGACGAACACCTGGACCGAGCTGGAGTCCGACGCGGACGCCGGCGTGCGCCTGTTCCACGCCGCGGCGGTCAGCCCCGACGGCGGCACGATGTACATCTACGCGGGCGCGGACGAGAACGCCCTGCTCGGGCCCTTCTTCCGGGACCTGTGGGCCTACGACGTCGCCAGCGCCACCTGGACGGAGCTGGACGACGGCAAGGACGGCCCCAAGGGCCGCATCTGGCCCTCGCTGTTCGCGGACGACGGCAGCCTCTACG
Source organism: uncultured Pseudomonadota bacterium (assembly GCA_937915955.1). Taxonomy (GTDB): domain Bacteria; phylum Myxococcota_A; class UBA796; order UBA796; family CAJQPC01; genus JAAESX01. The sequence goes on along the minus strand of CALGIB010000498.1, from coordinate 8,520 downwards.
TCTGGGCTGGCCACGACGACAAGAAGCTCGGAAACACCAACGAGCTCTGGAGCTACGACCTGGCCGGGGGCGGCTGGAGCCAGCTGACCGAGGGCGACGTCCACAACAACAACGCCGCCGGCTTCTGCGACTTCCCAGCGGACTTCGTCGTGCCCGACCTGGACGCGCCGGAGCGACGCTACGCCCACGTCGGTGCCTGGACGGGCGAAGGCTTCGTGACCTTCGGCGGCAAGACCGACTGCGGCATCATCAACGACGCCTGGACCTGGTCGGGCGCAGAGGGGTGGCGCGAGGCGAGCACGGCGACGGCGGGGGAGATCTGCCTGCGCGCGTTCGCCGAATGCGAGACGATGTGCTTCTGAAATCAGGGGCTTGGGCCCTGCATGACGGCGTGGAAAACATGCTGAAAGCTGAGCGCCCTAGGACCTGAGGATCAATGGAGCCGTGAGAATCTCCCGCTGGCTCCTGGGAACTCAGACCGAGCGACGAGGCCCCTGCCTCCGTCACCTGGCCGTCGGCGTGTCCGACGAGGGCCACCCGGTCGCCTCGGGCGTCGCCACGCACGTCAGCCAGGCGCTGTCCACGGTCGCCACCGCCCGCATCGGGCGCATGAAGCGCATGAGGCACCCCTGCTTCGAGGGCCCCGAGATGGTCGGCCGGCAAGGCGAGCTGGCCTACATGGTCTGCGTGCGGCCGGACGAGCCCACGGTCGAGGCCATGGCTGGCCAGGGCGTGCTGGACCAGGACGTCGCGCTGCAGATCGCTGCGGACGTCTGCGAGGTGCTCTGCGCCCTGCACCGCCTGGGCATCGCCCACGGCCAGGTCGGACCCGCCAGCGTGCACGTCCGGCAGCAGCGGGACATCGTCCACGGCGTGCTGGCCGACCCCGCCGCCGTGCTCTGGCCCGGCGCTCCCCACGTCGCCCCCGAGGTCCGCCGGGGCCAGGTGCCGGACGTGCGCTCCGACCTGTACGGCGTGGGCAGGATCCTGGCTGCCTTGAGCCCCGAGGAGCTCGAGGCCCCGATCGCCGAGCTGATCGACAGCCTGCTGGCCGAGGAGCGGATGGCCCGCCCCTCCTCGGCCGACGAGACGCTGCAGCGCATCCTCGCCGCCCGCGACGAGCGGAGGCCCACCGGCTGGGCCAAGCTGATCAGCCTCTTCGCGAGCTGATCAGAGCGGCGCCCACCGACTGCCGTCCCAGACCTCCTCGACGCTGTAGTCCTCGTCGTCCGAGGGCGCGATCTGGCGGGTCGGCGGCACGCCGAAGGTGACCTTGATGTCCCACTTGTCGTCCCGGTCCAGGTCGACCTTGGCCCGGTTGATCGTGGCCTCGCCCTCGTCCTGGTAGACGTTGACCTTGTAGGGCTGGCCCTTGGTGACGTCCTTGAGCTTGCCGCCGCTGGCCGTCTTGCCCTGCCAACTCAGCACCGCCAGAGTGACGGCGTCTCCGGCGTGGACCGGCGCCGGCACGGGGACCACCTGGACCTGGTCGAGCGCCGGCAGCTGCACGGGCGCCGCCTCGATCACCTCGGGCTCCTCCGGCCCGTCAAAGACCGGCTTGTTGCCCGGCACCCGCGTCGAGGCCGAGCCCGGCTCCCTGGCCCGCTTCGACCCCATGTCCTCGTCGTCAACGCTGGCGAACCACAGGGCGCCGAGGCCACCCAGGCCCGCCAGGCCCGCCAGGAACATGAAGTTCGTCAGCTTCATCCGACCAGCCAGCATCGCCTCTCCTCAGAGCCGAACCATGCCGCGCTGCTGCGGCACCGTGCAGTTGCAGTAACGGTAGCGGCACGCCTCGGCCCCCAGCCGAAGGCGAAGGCTGCCGTCGAGCAGGTTCCCCAGGTGCTCCTGACGGTAGCGGCGAGCCGGGTAGCAGCGCCAGGCCTCGCCCCGATGGTCAACGACGAAGTAGCGGCTCCCCGCCCAGCAGGGGCGACCCGACAGGTCCGGGTCGATGACCCCCGTGCCGTTGTGCCCCCCAAGGGCCAGCAGCTGGTCCCGCTCGGCGGGGCTGTAGTCGATGACGTCCCGGTCCTGCTTCTCCGGCTGCACCTTGAAGGACAAGCCCTCGAACATCGAGGCGAGCTCAGCCAGCCGCGGCAGGTTGTCCCGGGTCGCCACGCACGTGACACAGACCCGCCCCGCCCAGGCCCGCGAGATCGCCAGCAGCTTGTCGCGGAAGGCCTCGGGCTCGGCGTACTCCAGGTGCAGCGAGGCGCTCAGCACCCCCGGCCTGTTCGCGGTCGCCGAGGCGAACTCCAGCAGGTCCTCGAGGCTCGCGGACAGGTTGGTGACCACCGAGACCCGCAGGCCGCCCGCGGCGAGATCCCGTACAGTCTCCAGGAAGCCGGGGTGCCGGAAGGGCTCGCCGCCCGAGAGCTTGATCTCCCAGTCGCCGGGCAGCGCCAGGAAGCCCGACACGAAGCGCGGCAGGTCCCGGGCCCAGCGCTTGCGATCCTCTACGAACCTCTGCGTACAGTAGCTGCACCGGTAGTTGCAGGTGGTGTTCATGTTCCACGAGGCCACGCCCTCGATCGGGTACAGCGGCGCGCTCACGCCACCCCCTCGATCATGCCGCGGTTCCGCGGGACCGTGCACGGACAGATCGTATAGGGGCAGGCGCGCGGCTCGGACCAGAGCCTGGCGTCCCCCTCGAACATGTTCCCCAGGCGTCCCTCGCCGAAGCGCTTGGCGGTGCGGCAGGACCACACCGACCCGTCCTTGTCGATGGTGGCGTACCGCACCCCAGCGTGGCAGCGGCGGCCCTGGAAGCTGGGGGAGCGGTTCGCGGGCCTGCGCCCGATCAGGCGCCCCAGAGTCTGTGCGTCGTACTCGGCGACCCCGCCCTCGCGCTTGTAGAGCTGCGCGAACCAACGCAGGCCGCGCCCCTCGAGCTCGTCCCGGCAGATCTGTGCTTCGTCGAGCCGCCCAGGGAAGACCACCTGATTCACCACGAGGTCGACCTCGGGATCGAGCAGCTCCGACAGCCAGCAGGCCTTGTCGGCGAACTCGCTCAGCGTCGTGAACTCGAGGTGCAGCGAGGCGCTGAAGACGGCCAGGCGTCCGCGGGTCAGCTCGACGAAGCGCTGCAGGTCCCCGTGGCTGGCCGAGAGGTTGGTGAGCACCGAGATCCGGTGAGGGGTGCGCTCCATGAGCCCGGGCACCACCTGCTCCAGGAACAGGGGGTGGGCGAAGGCCTCGCCCCCGCTGCACTTGATCTCCCAGCTCCCCTCGAGGCCCGCGAAGAAGTCCAGCGCCCGGTCCAGCTGATCGCGCTCGGGCCGGCCTCGACGGCGCCGGACGGACTGGATGCAGTAGCTGCAGTCGTAGTTGCAGGCGCCGGCGACCTGCCATTCGAGGGTGGGCTTCACGAGGCGGAGTCTACAAGTAGGGGTCCTGAAGCCACAGCGCGGCGAAGGCCCCGGCGATGCCTGCCAGGCCCAGCCCACCGACCCAGGCGCCCCAGCGCCAGCGCGTCAGCAGCGCGCTGAGCGGCGCCAGCACGAGCAGCGGCGTCATCCAACCCAGCGTGGCCCAGTGCAGGCCGCTGAACACCAGCAGTCCCTGCAGCAGCGCGAAGATCCAGCGCGACGAGGGGCTGGAGCGCCACAGCAGCACCGTCGAGGACAGGGCCAGCGACCCGGCCACCTGAGCCAGCACCACACTGCCCGAGAGCGCCAGACCCAGCGCGGTCACCAGCCCCGAGCCCAGCAGCAGCGCCGCCCCCGAGCGGCTGGTGACCCGCTCCAAGGCCAGGCCCGAGCCGCCGATCACCAGCGCGGCGAGCGCCCACCAGGCGAAGCCCTCGAGCCAGGGCAAGCGCACGAGCAGTCGCCAGAACATCGCCACAGGGGCGAGGGCGGCGAGCGCCAGGCCGGCGCGCAGCCTCCACGCCGTCACCAGCCCGGCCAGGGCCAGCGGCACCCACCAGTCCGAGGACTGCGTCGGAGGCAGGCCCGGCCAGCCAAAACGCAACAGCCACCCTCCGCAGAAGGTGGCTGTCAGCGCGATCGGCGCGAGCGCCCTCAGCTACTTCTTGCCTTCGAGCGAGACGAACAGGTGGAGCTCGTCACCCACCGCGCCGGCGCCGTCGATGCCGTAGTCGCTGAGCTTCACGGTGAAGCTCGCGTCCCAGCCCTGGCGGTAGCCGCCCCAGGGATCCGCGCCCTCCCCGACGTAGACCATCGGGACCGTGACCGTCTTGGTCACCCCGTGCAGGCTCAGATCGCCCGTGCAGCCGTTCACGTCGCACGTCGTGCTCGTGAAGCTGAGCGTCTCGAACTCACCCGCGTTCAGGTAGTCCGGGCTGCGCAGGTGGTCGTCGCGCTTCTTGATGGCGGTGTCCACGGACTCGGCCTGGACCGTGACCTCGACCGAGCTGAGGACCTTCTCCTCGCTCACGAAGCCTCCCTCGAACTCGTTGAAGCGACCCCAGGTGTGACCAGCGCCGAAGTGCAGGGCCTTGAACACCACCGCGCTGTGGGCGCTGTCGATCTTGTAGGTGTCACCCGCCAGAGCGGTGCCGAGCAGGACATGAAGAAGCAAGGGAGACTCCAAGGTCGTTGTAGACGCCAACAGCTATCGGCTGCTGCCTATGCCGCAACACCCGAACCTGGGACGGTCGCTCCCATACCAGCGCCCTTGTCTCAAAACAGGGCCAATCGCCAGCGATCGCGCTGTTCATCCCGCCCGCTGGCCCTCACCCGCACGCTGTCCCCGACCCGCAGGGCCGCCCGCCCCTCGACGCGCAACACCGCGCCGTCGGCGCGTGCCCCCGGCCAGTCCCGCAGGTAGAGCTTGGCGTCGACCGGCGGGTCGTCGAGCTGCAGGTGCAGCTTGCTGCTGGACAGCCCCATCACCGTGGCCGGCCAGCTGCCCCCCGACTCGAACAGCTGGTCCAGGACCAGGCGCTCGCAGCTGCTGTCGATCTTGCGCTGGAGCTGCTTGCTGCGCAGCGCGCCCTCCATGACCTGCTCCTGGAGCCGAAGGTCCGCGTCTCCTCGGCCGGCCAGCGCTTCCCAGGTCTCCTTGTGCACGAAGACCCCGACCATCTCCCGCATGGGCGCCGTGAAGCGCGCGTAGGCGTCCGCGCCGACCCCGTGGTGCCGACCAGGCGAGGTCTGGAAGCCCGATCGACCGCCCGAGCGCAGGGCCTGCCGGGAGATCGCCCGCCGAAGGGGCTGGGCGGGCAGGCGCCGCAGGTAGCAGGCCAGGCTCTCGTCGCGCCGCCAGCGCCACTCCCCCGACAGGCCCCCGACCAGCGAGGAGATCTCCCGCCGCAGCACCGCGAGGCGCTCGGGCGCCGGCGGCTCGTGGGTGCGGAAGATGGCTTGCACGTGCGGGGCCGAGGCGTGCCGGGCCAGCAGCCGGGCCCCCTCGATGTTGGCCAGCAGGGAGAGCTGCTCGTTGTAGCGCTGCAGATCGTTGCGCGGGTCCAGGCGCGCGTGGAAGCGCAGGGGAGCGCCCGCCACGGTCATCTCCAGCTCGGCTCGGTAGACCTGAACCACGTCGCGGGACTCGGCCTCGGCCAGCCGCGCCTCGCCCATGCTGGCCAGCGCGTGCAGCGAGGGGTGGAGCTCGGTGGGCAGCTCGACCCGACCCTCCAGCCAGGCCTGGACGCCGTCGTAGTCCAGCTTCGCCCGGCTGTGGATTCGAGCCCGCTCGATCCGCGAGGAGGTGCAGCGACCGTCGGAGCCGAGCTCCATGCAGAACAGCAGCGCGCGCCGGTCCACGCCGGGGTTCAGCGAGACCAGATCCTCGCAGAGCGCGCGCGGCAGCATCGGCACGACCAGGCCGGGCAGGTAGTAGGTGGCCCCTCGATGCAGGGCCTCGGCGAACAGGGCGCCGCCCCTGGGCACGAAGTGCGCCGCGTCCGCGATGGCGTACCAGGCCCGCCAGCCCCGATCGAGCTGCTCCACGAACAGGGCCTGGTCCAGGTCCTTGCTCTGCACCTCGTCGATGGTGACGAAGGGCAGGTCCGTGCGGTCGACCAGCGAGGCCTCGTCGATACCTGGCGAGCTCACCCAGTCCTGCGCCTCCGCCTCGCAGGCGGCGGGAAGCTGTGCTCTGAGCCCCAGCTCTTCGGCGAGGGCGAGCACCCTCTGGGCAGCATCCCCAGCAGCAAGGGCCCCCGGGGCGGAGTCACTCACCGGCGACGACGGCGCCAGAAGGCGGCCAGCCCGACCAGCCCGAGACCGACCAAGCCCCCCGCTGAGCGGCCCGCGGAGCACCCGCAGGCCGGGTCGGGAGGCACCCCACCGCCGGCGGAGTCACCGGCGCCGTCGCTGTCGTCCGGCACGTCGACGGGGTCGGCGGAGTCACCAGGCACGTGGGCCCCGCTCAGATCGAGCTCGACGTCGACGACGATGGGCACGTTCTGGGCGTCCCAGGTCATCGCAAGCGTCTCACCGCGGCGGCCGAAGCCCGGACGCATCGAGCCCGTGGGCCCCTCGTACTGGCTGATCTGTCGGCCCTCGAGGTTGTTGAACTCGAGGTCGTAGACCTGCAGGTAGACGTTCCCCTCATCTGCCGCCCAGCCCTGACCCTCGTCCCGGCCCATGTGGGCGACGAGGTAGAGGTCCCCCACCTTCATCAGCCCCTGGGGCCAGTAGGCGCGCTCGCCCGAGCCCATGCCGGAGAGCGCGGCCTCGCCTTGCTCGAGCACCTTGAGGTCCGGGTCCAGCCAGGTCCAGATCAGGCTGTCGCTCTGGAAACCGGCCACGCCGAGCATCAGAATGCGCTGACTGTCCTCGTCGGCGATGAGCGAGCAGCCGCCGGCCTCGGGCAGGCCCGAGACCGTCGCGCTGCCGACCTCGCGGCCTCGCTCGTCTACCTCGTAGAAGCGCGCCGACTGCGGCCCGCCGTCGCCCCCCTCGGTGATCACGACCCCCGAGAAGAAGCTGGAGCAGACCACGCCCATGTCATTGGTGGCGACGCCACCCTCCGAGTCGACGAGGTGGCTCTGGCCCAGGACGTTCCAGTCCTCGTCGAAGCGCCAGACCCAGAGCGAGTCGTTGGGCTGCACCACGTTGCCCGAGGCCGCCAGCAGCCAGCCGCCGTCGTCGCAGCGGGCCAGGCCGCGATCGATCATCAGCTCGAACTCGGGCACGACGGTCTCGCCCTGGCCGGTGGAGGCGTGCTGGGCGTCGGTCTCGGCGACGTACCAGTTGCCGCCGGAGCCCACCATGTAGAGCCAGCCGTCCTCGCCCTGGGGTGCCGTCCTGTGGAAGGTGCCCCAGGGGTTCATCTCGACCTCTTCGCCGACTCCGACGATGTAGCCGGCCGTGGCCGCGCCGCTCAGCACGAGAAACAGACCACTCATCAGAGCCTCCTTCGAGTCACGCCCAGCAGGCCAGCCCACCACAACAGCGCCAGGCCCCCGCCCGCGGAGGAGCAGCCTCCGCACCCACCGCCGCCACCCTCTCCGCTGTCGTCTGCAGGGTCCGAGGGATCGTCAGAGGCGTTGGGCTCGGCGGAGTCGCCCGGCAGGTTGGCGCCGGTCAGGTCCAGCTCCACGTCCACCAGGTAGGGCACGTTCTGGGCGTCCCAGGTCACGACCATCTGCTCGCCGCGCCGCGCAAAGCCAGGCCTCGAGGCCGCCTCGGGGGGCTCGTAGAAGCTGACCTGCTCGCCGCCGAGCAGCTGGAAGTCCTGGTCGTAGAACTGCAGGTAGACGTTGCCCGGGGGCTCGCCCTCCAGATCCGCTGGGTCGTAGGCCAGGTGAGCGACCACATACAGATCCCCGGCTCGCATGAGCCCCTGGGGCCAGTAGACCGTGGCATTGGAAGGGCTGGTCGCCACCTCGGCGGCGTGGCTCGCCACCACGTTCATGTCGCCGTCGAAGACGGTGAAGGTCAGCCCGCTGCCGCTGAAGATGTCAGCGCCCACCATGATCAGCTGCTGGTCCGCTTCGTTCACCGCCCACCCTGAGCCCTGGACGTTGGGCAGGCCCTGGCCGAGGTCGTGCGTCTGGACGAACTGGGCCTGATCGTCGACCTCATAGACCTGCACCGTGCCGTGCCCTCCGCCCTCCATGTCGACGACGCCCACGCCGCTGAAGAAGCTCGAGCAGATGACGGCCATGTCGTTGGTGGCGACGCCATTGGCGGCCTCCAACAGCGTGCTCTCGCCGATCACATTCCAGTCGGCGTCCAGGCGCCAGACCCACAGCGTGTCGTTGTGCGCCTCGAGGTTGCCCGAGCCGGCCAGGAGCCAGTCACCGTTTGGACAGCTGGCCAGCCCCCGGTCGACCATCAGGTCGAAGTCCGGCACGACGTAGTCGCCCTGGACGGTGGACTGGTGCTGGTTGTCGGTCTCGACGACGTACCAGTTTCCCCCCGTGCCGATCATATAGAGCCAGCCGTCCTCGCCGTTCGGAGCGGTCCGATGGAAGGTGCCCCAGGGGTTCATCTCGATCGGGTCACCCACCGAGACGACGTAGCCGGCCTCGACGGTCGGGCTCAGGGCAAGGAACAGCATCGCGTCACTCCGGGTCGCCCGGGAGTATCCCCTACAGGTCCC
>CALGIB010000497.1 GCA_937915955.1 uncultured Pseudomonadota bacterium | reverse complement strand
GCAGCTGGTCCTGGCCTGGCTCCAGGGCATGGGGGCCCACGTGCTGGGCATCCCCGGGGCGACGCGGCTGGACTCGCTGCGGGCGAACCTCGAGGTCCTGGGTCGGGCGCTGCCCCCCGAGCTGCTCGAGGCCGTGGACGCGCGCCTGGGCTGGTCGCGTCAGGCTCGCGCGGACATCGCCGGCGCTCAGCCGCGCCCGGAGCCCCAGGTGCGCCTGGTCATGGGATCGCCGGCGGCCGGCAAGAGCAGCTCGGTGCAGCCCTGGCTGGACGCGGGCTGGACTCGCCTGAACCGCGACGAGCTGGGAGGCGGGCTGGCCGACCTGCTGGACCCGCTGGACCAGGCGCTGGGCCGCGGCGAGGCCGTGGTGCTGGACAACACCTATCCCACGCGCGAGGCCCGCCGCGCCGTGCTCGAGGTGGCCGCCGCCAGGCAGGTCCCAGCGCACGCGGTCTGGCTGCAGACCCCGGTCGAGGAGGCGCTCTACAACGCCGCCCAGCGCATGCTCGAGCGCTGCGGCCGCCTGCTCTCGCCCGAGGAGATCGGCCGGGCCTCGAGGGGGGATGCCAACCTCTTCCCACCTCAGGCCGTGCTCCGCTACCACCAGCTGCTCGAGGCCCCCAGCCTGGACGAGGGCTTCGCGAGCCTGCGTCCCCAGGGCTTCCAGCGTCGGCGCACGGGCAGCCGCCCCGGGCTGATCCTGGATCTCGACGGCACGGTGCGCACCTCGCTCGGTGGAGCCCCCTTCCCGAGGACGCCGGACGAGGTCCGGCTGCTGCCCGGCCGCAAGGAGCGGCTGCGCCGCCTCGTCGACGAGGGCGTGGTGGTGGTCGCCGTGACCAACCAGGCCGGCGTGGCGCTGGGGCAGCTCAGCTTGGAGGACGTGCTGGCCTGCAACCGCCGCACGGCCGAGCTGCTGGAGCTGGACCTGGACATCCGCGCCTGCCCGCACCCGCCGGGGGCCATCCGCTGCTGGTGTCGAAAGCCCATGCCGGGCCTGGGCGTGGCGCTGATCCGCGATCACGACCTGGACCGCGCGCAGACCACGATGGTCGGCGACCGGGACAGCGACCGCGAGTTCGCGCGAAACCTGGGCGTGACCTACGTCGAAGCGGCCGACTACTTCGCGTAGACGCTGGTCTTGAACTTCGCCCGGCCGCCCTTGCACTCGCCCGTGCGGCAGACCTTGAACTTCACCGCGCCCTTGACCGGGAAGTCGCCCATCCGTCCGGCTCGAAAGGGCACCTCGAAGGTGAACTGGCTGCCGTCCTCGCTCAGCGTGCCGTCCTCGCGGTGCAGCGTGGACTGGCCCCACTGCACATCCTTGGGCGGGCTGGCCATCGTGACCCGGATGTCGTGCTCGTTGTCGAGGCTGTAGCCCTGCCGGGCGGTGATCACGACCGTGAGGGAGCCCTTCTGGGCGATGCCGGCGCGGCCCGAGTAGACCTGGATCTCGTAGCGATCCTTGCTGACCTGGGTGCCGAACTCGTCCGCGAGGACCGGCTGGGCGAGCAGCACGAGAAGCAGGGGCGACATGGACTCTCCGTAGGCGAGGAGTCTACAGGGCCGTGCGGAGGTGCAGCCCGACGCGGTGGATGTCGCCGCCGTAGGTCCCCGCGCCGTGGGGGTAGCTCCAACGCGCGTCCTCGGGCGGGTCTTCCATGCTCATGCCGAAGCTGCTGTCCGTGGTCGAGCGCTCCTGGACCAGGAACCAGGTGTAGCTGGCGCCGACGGTGTAGCGGCCCTCGCGCAGGTGGGCGGCCATGAGGCCCGAGAACATCCAGGTCGTCGCGTCGTAGTTGTTCGTCGACAGCGCGTGGTCGGGCACCGCCGAGGTGTCCAGGATCGCGCGGGCGCCGAGGGTCACCTGGGGGATGGGCTGCACCTTGACGTCCAGGCCGCCCCACCAGGCGTCCTCGTTGTCCCGCGCCCAGGTGTTGGCGTGCTCGATGCTCTCCGCGCTGCTCTCTGCCAGCTGGTGGGTCTGGCCCACGGGGTCCCGGATCTGGATCTCGAAGTCGTCGAACTCGGCCCAGTGCACCCAGCCGCCCAGGGCCTCGAGGCGCAGCGCCTGCACGGGGCGGAAGCTGGCGCCCAGGTTCAATCGCGCTGGCAGGCGGTAGCTGACGGTGGCGTCCGCGCTCACCCGGTTGTCGCAGATGCCGTTGGCCTCGGCGGCGAAGCGCCCCACCGAGTCGGCCTGGGGCGGGCACTGGAAGTCCAGCGTCACGGGGCCCTGGTTGTGCACGGTCGCGCCGTGCAGGTAGCTGGCCGACAGCTGCACCATGTCGTGGGGCTGCAGCCAGATCCCCGCGCCTCCGGTGAAGGCCCAGTCGGTGAGCTCGAAGTCCAGGCGCACGCTGTAGTCGGGGTCCTCCAGGTCGGCGTCGGTGTAGCCGGGGGAGCCCCCGGCCTCCTCGATGGAGTGGGCCAGGTCGGGCATCGTGTCCTTGTCCGACACCGCGCTCCAGCTGCTGTGGACGGCCGCGCCGACCAGCCCGACCGAGAGCCAGGGCGCCGGGCGGTAGGCCACGCCGGCCATGCCGTAGATGGCCTGGATGCGACCGTCGATCATGGCCCAGCGGCCCGCTCCGTCCTCGATCTGTGAGCTGCCGCCTCGCACCACCGGCACCACCAGGCCCGCGCCGAAGGCCAGCTTGCCGGGCCCGACGCGCGCTCGCCCGAAGTCCGTCGCGACCGAGAGGTGCGGCAGCACCCCGGTCATCGCGTAGACCTCCTCGCCGGCGTTGGGGTCGACGCGCTCGTAGCGCATCTCGGCCAGGGTGGGCGCGGCCTCGAGGTGTACCCGCGTGCCGTCCTGACCGGCCAGCGCACCCGGGCTCCACCAGATCGCGCTGCCGCCTGTGTCGGTGGGGCTCCCCCAAGGGCCGCCGACCTCGAGCTGATCGAGCGACGCGGCCTGGGCCAGGCCGAGCAGCAGGAGCATCAGTCCAGCTCGACGAGCACGTGGGTGGCCAGCTTGCTGCCGTCCCGCTGGACCTCGGCGCTGCGGATCTCGAGGCCGTCGAGGCTGGGCACGTCGAAGGCGATGTCGCCGAGCAGGGCCAGGATGGTGTGGATGGGCAGCAGCTCCTCGAGCAGGGCCGTGACCGTCTCCTCCTCGGCGCCCCAGTCGCTCTCGCGGACCATCATGACCAGCTCGGGGCTGCCCAGCTCCAGGACCACCTGGCCCTCGGAGTAGCCCAGGTCCAGCGGGACCGAGACGTTGACCGCGACGATCAGGTGCTCGCCCAGCTCGCCGCCGGGGGTGTCGATGGTGACCTCGAGCTCGCCGACCTGAAGCTCGAGCCCGCGCTCGGTGTGCATGGCCACCGGGGGCAGCTTGCCCTGGACGGCGATGGTGCCCTGCTCGGCCTTCAGCGCCAGCAGGTAGAGCGGCTCGAGGCTGCCGTCGTCGGTGGACAATCGCAGGTTCAGCAGGCCGCCGCGCCAGAGGTCGAAGAACAGCTTGTTGAGCAGGTCGTCGCTGATGAGCGCGCTGACCGCGGAGCTCTTGTCGGGCTCGGCGGTGAAGCTCGGCGCGGCCAGGAAGCCGGGGGCGTCCTGGCCGGTGGCCACGGGCACGTCGATGGCGATGTCAGAGACCAGGTAGATGCCGGCGGCGTCGATGCCGGCCTCGGCGAAGCTCGCGGCGATGCGGACGGTGGTGCCCAGCAGGTCCAGCGAGAACGACAGGTCCAGGCCCCCGAGCGTGTCCTCGAGCAGGGGCGGGACAATGGTCTCGATCTGCTCCAGCAGCATGTCCTCGAGCTTGCCGCGGATGGTGTCCACGAAGAGGTAGGCCTCGACGTCGCCGGGCAGCAGCGAGGTGTCGTAGGCGAAGCCGCTCAGGTCCACGTCGGCGTCGACCAGCGCGATGTCCAGGGAGCCGTCCCGGGTCACGTCCAGGGTCAGCGTGCCCTGGATGTTGGCCTGCTCGGCGGAGACGCTGGCGTCCACGTCGAAGTCGATGCCCACCACGTCGCCGACCGCCTGCAGGTCCACGAACAGGTTGGGGATGGTGACGTAGAGGTCCAGCTCTCCGGCTCGGGGCTCGGCCTGGAGGATGGGCGTGTCGAAGGTGATGTCGTCGACGTTGGCGGTGATCTCGACCGCGTCCCAGCCCCAGACGCCGTAGCTGTCCTGGTAGACCGGGTTCATGCCCAGGGCGGCCGCCGCGACGGTCTCCTGGTCGATCATGCCGCCCACGAAGTCCAGCGCGGCGTCGATGCCGTCCCGGTTCACGCGCAGCGCCGCGGCCTCGTTCAGGGGTCCGGCGCTGTCCTGGAAGTCACCCGCCAGGACGCCGTTGCGGGCGTAGCGGTACTCGCCGTCGGGGCGGCTTCCGTAGGCCTCGACCACGTTCAGGCCGCGCACCAGCGTGGTCGTGCCCGAGAAGGTGTTGTCCTGGCTGGGGCTGGCCTCGTGGCCGTCGACCGTGACGCTGCGGAGGTTCTGGAAGGTGCCCTCGGCGGCGATCTCGCCCTCGGCGTGGAAGCTCGCGGGCGCCGGCGAGGTCAGCGTGATGTCCGGCTGCAGGCTCTCCTCGGCCTCCTGGGCTTCCTTGGAGCAGGCGAGCAGCGCGGTCAGAGCGACGAGCATGGGCGACCTCGGGGGTGGTGGGCCTTCATCGCCTGAAGGAGCGGGCCCTGCACGCCTGGACGTTCGCAAGAGGCGTGCCACGGGCGCGGAGCGTGGCCGCCCGAATGTGGAGCTCAGTGTCTATAGACACTGAGCTATTACTGAATTTCAAAGCCGATTATCGCGAATTCTGGCACGAAACTTGCTCCTGATGGAGTCCACTCTGGAGGGGTGATGCTAGCTCGCGATGCGATGCAAACGACTGTTCTCTGCCTACACACACAAGATGAACTCCTCGAGGCGGTTCAGACCCTGGTTCGGAGGGGCTACTCAGGCGCTCCCGTCGTGGACTCCGACATGCACGTGGTCGGTATCCTCAGCGAGCGGGACTGCCTGGTCTCGATGTCCAGCGCCGTCTTCTACGCCTCCCGGCCCGACACCGTCGGGGAGCGAATGTCCAGCGATGTCACCGTCGTACACGGCGACGACGACATCTTCCGGGTCACCAGTGAGTTCGTCAGCCACCCCTACCGCAGGCTCCCTGTGGTGGACGAGCAGGGGCGACTCATCGGCTTGATCACGCGCCACGACCTGCTGCGGTTCCTGGATCGGGTGCTCCACCACACGGACGCCCCGCAGCGCAGGAGCTTCTGGGAGTCGCTGCGCCGACGACTCTGAGGTGCTCGGCGGACACGCCGTCGTTGCCAGGACGGTGCGCGGGGCAGCATGGACTTGGGCTAGATGACCCCATGCGCGTCCACCACCTGCTCGCCCTCGGGGCTCTGGCCCTGCTCGGTCTGACCGCCTCGTCGGCCCAGGCCCTGGGACCCCAGACCGCCGAGGACGAGCTCTTCCGCGGCTTCATCGTGAAGATGGAGCAGGCGCTGTCCGAGCTCCGGGACGCGACCTATGTCCTGCACAAGCGGGATCGCGCCGACGGGACCTACACCGAGGAGCGCGTCATGGAGGTGCGCTTCCGGGTGCCCGACGACGTCTACATCGTCTACCGGGGCCACATGGAGGGGCGGCGGATCCTCTACAAGGGCGAGGGCTGGAACGGCGGCAAGCTGCGCGTGGACCCGGGGCCGCTGTTGCCCACGCTGGACCTGGACATCCGTGGAAGCCTGGCCACCGAGGGCGAGCGCTACACGGTGCGCGAGGTCCGCCTGAACCACCCGGCGGCGACCATCAGCCGCGACTGCGGGTTGGTCCGGGATCACGCGAGCTGGACCCCTCGGGTCGAGGACCTGGGCACCAAGACCATCACCGGTCGGCGGGCCCACTGCTTCGACACGCGCTCTCCCAAGGACCAGGACGCCAGCCTGTACGCCTACCGGACCGAGATCTGCTTCGACGAGGCCACCGGCTTCCCTATCGAGCTGAGGTCCTGGGACATCGACGGCGGCGCGATGCAGCTGGTCGAGTGGTACCGCTACGACGAGCTGAGGGTGAACGTCGGGCTGAGCGACGCGGACTTCGACGAGGCTGCGCTGAAGATGTGATCAGTCGGCTCGTCCGGTGATCAGGCCCGCCTCGGTGACGGCCCGGAGCGCACCCTCGCGGCTGTCCCAGAC
>CALGIB010000496.1 GCA_937915955.1 uncultured Pseudomonadota bacterium | reverse complement strand
GCCTCCGATGCGGTGCGCTACGTCGACGTCGTGACCTTCACGCCCCGCTTCGGTCCCCCGCACCTGGTCGCCCGCGTGGTCGAGCAGCTGTTCAAGCACCGCCACCGCCGGGCGGCCCGAGCGCTGTCCAGCGACGCGAAAGCGACCGGCGTCGCCCTGCTGCGCGAGGACCGAGAGATCGACATCGACGCCAACGAGGGCTTCATGTAGTCCTGCTGCGCGATACATTGGCCGGTATGAGTGCCTCCATCCGTCTCGGCCTGGTCATCGCAGCGCACGCCGACCATCGCTTCCTCGACCGAAGGATCGCCCCTCCGCCCGGCTTCTCGCTCCGGCTGGGTCGCGGCGGACACTCACTGGGCCGGGGCGGGCTGGACGACAAGAAGCTCAGCCGCGAGCACGCGGAGATCGACATCCACGGTGACCGGCTCGAGGTCGAAGACCTGGGCTCGACCAACGGCACCTTCGTCAACGGCCAGCGCATCGAGGGACGCGCCGTGCTCTCCAACGGCGACGTCGTAGGCCTGGGTAGCACGCTGCTGCTGATCACCTGGGTGCGCTCCGACTTCCGCCTGCTGCCCAGCGACGACCGCTACCAGGCGCTGCTCGCCGACGAGGAGCCCCTCAGCGAGCGGCTCGCCGACGTGCCGGCGCTGGCTCGAGGCCTCGCGGCCGAGGCCGCCGGTCGACCCATCGGCATCTCGCGGCGCGTGATGCTGGCCCTGCTGCGCCACCCCTGGGTGGACCTGGACGGCCTGCGCGAGGTCATGGCCGAGCTCAGCGCCGCCGCCGAGGACGACCGCATCCGAGAGCTGCCCGAGGGCTGGACCAGCGAAGACGTCGCCAACATGCGCACCGCCCGCCGCCCCGAGCCGGACGAGCTGCGCGCCGCGCTGATCCGCCTGGGCGGCAACGTGAAGGTGCTCGCCGGCGAGCTCGGCGCGGCCCGCACGACCCTGGCCCGCTGGTTCGAGGAGGACGGCACGGATCCCGAAGCGATTCGCAAGAGCCTCGAGGCTGTGGAGTGAGCTGGCTGCTGCTGGCCAATCTGGCCTGGGCGCTGCCGGACAAGGACCTTCAAGCCGAGCTGGACCGCAGGGTCCTGCTCATCGACGAGGCGGGCCGGCAGATCGACTGCTCGCTGGTCGAGGTTCAGGACGAGCGGCTCGTGGTCCGACTCCTCGATGGCAGCCTGGCCCAGCTCCCCAGGGACCAGGTGGACCGCGTGATCGACCTGGGGCCCGGCCTCCCCGCGCCCGCGCCGATCGAGCAGGCCCCGGCCGTCGAGGAGCCCGAGGACGACTTCGGCGAGGCGGCGCTGGAGCAGCCGGCGGACGACTTCGACATCGAGTCGGCGATCGACGACGTGCTCGGCATCGAGGCCCCCCAGGAGTCCAGCTCCGAGGCCCCCGAGGTCAGCCCCGCCTCCGAGCAGCTCGACCTTGCCTCGACGCCGCAGCAGGAGGCCCGGGTCGAGCTGCCCCAGGAGACCCTGGAGCTGCCCGAGACCGACGCGCTGATCGTGAGCGCCAGCGAGCTCGAGCAGGCGCTGGAGCCGGTCGAGCCGATCCAGGACGCGGCCCCCGAGCCGGCCTCCCAGGAAGACTGGGACGAGCCCGCGGTGGCCTCGCTGGGCGTCAGCGGGACCGAGGACCTGCCCGCGGTCGAGCAGCCCTCGACCAAGGGTCCGGTCAACGCCGACCTCTACTACAAGGGGCGCACACAGGGCGGGGCCCTGGGTCGCAAGACCAAGGACGTCCGCATGGCCCAGAACCTGGGCTTCGTGGGCGGCTGCTGCGCGGGTCCGGTCGGCTGCACGGCGACGACCATGATCTTCGCGCTCAAGAAGCCCGAGGTGCCGCCGGGCGACTGGCAGAGCGAGGACGCGATGTACCAGCAGGGCTTCGTGCAGGCCTACCAGGAGACCGCGCAGAAGGAGGCCGCGAAGCGGGCCTTCATCGCCGGCACCCTGGGCACCGTCAGCACGGCGCTGGTCGCCACGGTGCTGGTGCTGCAGATCTACTGACGCCTTCTGGGTCGCTGAGCGGCCCGACCGCGCCGGACTACCGGGGCCGGACCTCCAGGGTCACGCCGTCCTGGACGCCCTCGACGATCCGCCAGGCGTTGTCGCTGTGGTCGTCGTCGTTGATCGCCAGGCTCAGCATCCCAGCCTGCGTGGCCGTCCCTTCGTATTCGCCGCCGATCGGGAACAGCTCCACCTCTCCGTCCTCGCCCTCGAAGCGCCCCACCAGCTGGCCCCAGGCACAGCCGGCCACCTCGCGGCAGTAGGCCCCCTCCGGCGGCAGCAGCTCCGGCTCGCCCTCGACCCCGATCCAGTCCCCGCTCTTGGACAGCTGGAACAGCTCGGTCGTGGCCGCCTTGATCCGGTAGGCCTGACCCGCGCACAGCTCGACCTCGAGCTGCCAGCCACGGTTCACCTCGAGCGTGTGGAAGGTGTCGTCCAGCGGGTTCGGGCAGTCGTCCTCCTCGAGCTCCGCGTGCAGGTCCTGGACCCAGCGCCCCCAGCGCGAGGTCGTCACGTCGTCTCGCATCACCTCGACGCAGAGCTCGTAGTTGTCGGCGGCCACCTGGGGCACGCGCTCCGGCACCTTGTCCAGCAGCAGCCCCACCTGGTCGCTCATGTCGCCGTCGAAGTTGACGCCGTCCTGCCGGCTGCCCTCCCACTGCAGGACCATGGCGCGGACCGTGTCCGCCACCATCTTCTCCCGCAGCTCGGTGTCCTCGATCGCGGGGAAGTCTGGAGGCAGGAAGCAGCTGCCGGACCAGCCCCGCTCGATGTGCCAACCGGAGCTGGGCCCCGCCTCGGCGTCGGGGAGCTTCTTGGGACCACAGGAGAGCAGGATCAGGAGCGTCATGCCCGCACCCTATCCCGGTCTCAGTCCTCGAACGCCGGCAACGCGTCGGTGACCAGATCGTCCGGCAGCACGTCCGTGGTGTCCCCGGCCAGCGACACCAGCATCGGATCCTGGGGGGCCAGGCGCAGCAGGTTCATCAGGACGATCGTCTGGTGCTCGTCCAGGCGATCGAACTGCACGCCGCAGCCGGTCACCTCGCCCACCTCGTCCACGCGGTGCCAGCGCACCACCCCCGCCACCCGCAGGGGGCGCTCGTCCGGACCCACGATCAGGGTCACGACCTGGCCCACGCGCGGCGGACACCAGCTCTCGATGAACACCCCGCCAAGCGAGACGTTCTCGGACAGCCCGAGGAAGTAGCGATCCGGGCCGTCGACGCTGACCCGCGCTCTCAGGTGGATCCGCTCGCGGAACCTGGACTCTTCCCCTGCGACCATGCGTTCCTCGGTGATCGGTGGAGAACTACCACGAGGTCTGGGGTCCGTCCTTTCCCAATGCTTGCGTGGAATGATTCCAAGTCGCCCTTGCCCACCCGGCAGCGCCGTTGTACGGGGGTGGAGCACACCACCCTCGCTCAGGGAGACCCCATGTCCAAGCTTGCTGGAACCGAGACCCACGCCAACCTCAAGGCCGCCTTCGCGGGTGAGTCCCAGGCCAACCGTCGCTACCTCTGGATGGCCAAGAAGGCCGACATCGAGGGCTACCCCGAGATCGCCGGAAACTTCCGCGAGACCGCCGAGGGTGAGACCGGCCACGCGCACGGTCACCTGGACTACCTCAAGCAGGTCGGCGACCCGGCCACGGGCCTGCCCATCGGCGACACCGAGGACAACCTGAGGGCCTCGGTCGCGGGCGAGACCCACGAGTACACCGACATGTACCCGTCGATGGCCGCCACCGCGAGGACCGAGGGCTTCGGCGAGGTCGCCGACTGGTTCGAGACCCTGGCCAAGGCTGAGAAGTCCCACGCCGGGCGCTTCCAGAGCCTGCTCGACGACAACTTCTAGTCCTCGACCCGACCATGGACAAGGCGTCGGGCCCCGTGCTCGGCGCCTTGTCTGCTCTGGAGGAACCGTGGCGACCAACATCAGCTACCAGCCCACCGACGGCCTGAGCTACGACCCCAGCGAGCCCCTGTACTGGGACGCCGGGGCCCTGCAGAAGGAGATCACGCGCATCTTCGAGGTCTGCCACGGCTGCCGCATGTGCTTCAAGTACTGCGACAGCTTCCCCTCGCTCTTCAAGTTCATCGACGAAGAGCACGACGGCGACGTCACCCGGCTCAGCGCGCCCCAGACCGCCCGGGTCATGGACCAGTGCTTCCAGTGCAAGCTCTGCGAGGTCGAGTGCCCCTACACGCCGCGTGACGGGCACGAGTTCCAGCTCGACTTCCCCAAGCTGGTCCACCGCTACACCGCCCAGCGCGCTCGGGCCGAGGGCCTGACGATGGCCCAGAAGATCGTCGCCAACCCCGACCTGGCCGGCAAGGCGGCGCGCGCCAGCCTGGGCCTGGCCAACGTGATGAACAAGGTGACCGCCCACCGCTGGTTCATGGAGCAGGCCCTGGGCATCCACCGCGACAAGCTGCTGCCCGACTTCGCCGACAGCACCTTCGAGCGCTGGGCCGAGCAGGAGGGCAAGCTCGCCGACTCCGGCGAGGCCGTGCTGTTCCAGACCTGCTACGTCCAGAACAACGAGCCCCAGATCGGCCGGGACACGCTCGATGTGCTCGAGCGCAACCAGGTCGACGTGGCCTGCGCCAAGGGCCTGGGCTGCTGCGGCATGCCGAGCTGGGAGAAGGGGGACCTGGACACCCTCCGAGAGCGCGCGAAGAACAACCTGGACATCCTGATGCCCTACGTCGATGGCGGCGCCAAGGTCGTCGTGGTCAACCCGACCTGCTCGATGATGATGCGGCGCGAGTACCCGGAGCTGCTCGAGGGCCCCGACCGGGAGCGCGCCAAGAGGCTGTCCGAGGCGGTGATGGACGCCGGCGAGTACCTCTGGAGCCTGCGCGACGAGGAGCGCTTCAACACGGACTTCAAGTCCACCCCCGGCGACCGCGTCGCCTACCACGCGCCCTGCCACCTGCGCGCCCAGGCCGTGGGCTTCAAGAGCCGGGACCTGATGCGCAAGATCCCCGGCGTGAAGCCCAGGAGCACCATCGAGTGCTGCGGCCACGACGGCACCTACGCCATGAGCGTGGACGGCTTCGAGCCCAGCGCCCGCATCGGCAAGAAGGCCTTCGACAGCATGAAGGACGCCGAGGCCGAGATCTGGGCCACCGACTGTCCCCTGGCCGCGATCCAGTTCCAGCAGCACGCGGGGGTCAAGCCGATGCACCCGATGAGCGTGCTGGCCCGCGCCTATCGGGCGGACGGCTTCCCCACACCCATCGAGACCGAAGAGGAGGGCTGATGCCTCGCGTCGATCGCTCCGAGATCCTGGACTTCGTCACCTACACCGAGCGTCGCCCGCAGCTGCGGCCGGCCATCCTCGAGCAGAAGCGGATCCGCCGCATCGTGCTGGGCCCCATCACCCTGCTGGTCGAGAACCACGACACGGTCTACTATCAGGTGCAGGAGATGATGCGGGTCGAGCACATCGTGCGCGAGAAGGACATCGCCCACGAGCTGCACACCTACAACGAGCTCCTCGGCAAGCCCGGCGAGCTGGGCGCTTCCTTGCTGATCGCGCTGACCGAGGACGTCCGCGACGCCAAGCTCCGGGCCTGGCTGGGGCTGCTGCCCACCCTCTACTTCGAGCTCCCCGACGGCAGCCGCGTGCCGCCCACCTGGGACGCCCGACAGGTCGGCGACGACCGCTTGTCCTCGGTGCAGTACCTCAAGTTCGACCTGGGGGGCGTGACCCCCGTGGCCTTCGGCTGCAGCTTCGAGGACCCGGACATCCAGGGTCGCGTGGCGCTCACCGAAGAGCAGCGCATGGCGCTGCAGGCCGACCTCGCGAGATAGAGCCCGCTCCTACGCAACGGTTCCGTTCACAGGGGCTACCTCGGCCCCAACACCCTGGAGTATTCCCATGAGCCTCATCGGCCAGAACGCCCCCGACTTCTCCCTGCCGAACACCAACCGCGAGACCGTGACCCTGTCCGATCTGCAGGGCAAGAAGGTCATCCTCGCTTTCTTCCCCGCCGCCTTCACCGGCGTCTGCCAGAAGGAGCTCTGCACCTTCCAGAGCAGCCTCGTCGAGCTCAACGGCGCCAACGCGGTGGTCCTGGGCATCAGCGTAGACGCGCCCTTCTCCAACGGCGCCTTCG
>CALGIB010000495.1 GCA_937915955.1 uncultured Pseudomonadota bacterium | reverse complement strand
CTGTCCTGCTCGCTCTCCTGGGCCACCGCGTAGGAGGCGGCTCCCTCGGCGGCGCGCTGCCAGACCATCGCCTCGGTCACGCAGTGGTCGGAGGCCGGCACGGTGACGATCATGCCGTCCATGCCTCCTCCGAGGACCCGAAGCCCGTACTTGTCGCTGCTGAGCATGTCCCAGCCTTCGTATGCCCAGCGGAAGCCGGTCAGGGCCTCGAGCTGGCTGGCCATAAGCTCGGGTCCGACGCGCTTGAGCGGGACGGCCTCGTCCCAGCGGTCGTCGGCGGAGAGGTAGGCGGGATCCAGCGCGATCGACCGGTACAGCTCGCGCAGCAGCAGGTCCCCGCGCAGGAAGGCTTCGCGGTGCCTGGCCAGGCGCTGCAGGTCGGCGCTGCCCGGCTCGCGCTCGAAGGAGTTGGTGAAGGCCTGCTCGACCGCACAGGCAGGGAAGCGCGGATCCCTGGCGATGGACACACCCAGGTCTGCCAGCCCGTCGCCGGCGTCCCCGTACCAGGCCGGTGCAGGCGAGAGCCCGTCGTCCCAGTAGTCCTCGCGGGTCCCGTAGTAGTACGAGGCCTCGGTGTAGCTGGCGATGTGGAAGCGGTAGTAGCCCCAGAGAAAGCTGGCGACCGGGTCCAGGACGACGTGGCAGGTCAGGCAGGTGGGGTCGGTCTGGGTGCGGGACTGGAAGTCCGTCCGGGAGGCCACGTCCGTCGAGGCGGTGAACTCGATGGGCTGGTCGAAGCGCGTGTCACAGACCATCGAGCGCAGGATGATCTCCGCGCGGCGTCGGTTGCGGTTCTCGGGGGTGGTCGTGTAGCGCCAGTACAGGCCCGTGCCCGCGAGCAGGCCGGCGGGCGGCCGGTGGTCCTGGTAGCGAGCCCGGCGCCAGCCTTCGCCGTCCTCGATGGCGTCCAGGGGCAGGTGCCGGAGCATCACGTCGTTCGCGACGGTGTAGTCGGCGGTGACCAGCTCGGTGTAGGGCAGGTCGTGGCTGGCGACGTAGGCCAGCATGCGCAGCGGCTCCTCGCCCATGGCCCGCGTGAACTGGGCGTACTCGACCTCGCTGGTCACGAACTCCGAGTCCCCGTCCACGCCGACGTCGAAGAAGTCGCTGCGCGTCAGGAAGATGCGGTTGTACTCCTCGACGATCCGCTGCTCGAAGCCGGGATCGTGCAGGTAGACGTCCACCAGGTCGGGGAGCGCGTCTGGGTCGGCCTCGACGGCCAGCAGCTCGTCCTCGGTGGGGCGGCGGCCGGCGATGTCCAGCGCGACGCGGGACAGGGCCTGCGTAGGTTCGAGCGGCTGGGGCTCGAGCGGCGCGCTGTCGGCCTGGATCGGCCCCTCGGCGCAGGCCAGCAGGAGCATCACCACGGGCTGTCCTCCCACGCGAAGAGGGCTCCGCCGTCGACGCAGAGGCCCTCCAGATCGCCGCTCTCGACGCACCAGGAGCAGCCCTCGCCCAGGACCATGTTGCCCGCGAACACCACGCCGGTGTCCGCGTCCCGGACCCAGATCTCTGCGGGATCCAGGAGCACGCAGCGCTCGGCCTTCCGGGCGTACCGGCCCTTGATGCGGAAGCTGACGGTGTCGTACCGCTCGTGCATCTGCGTGAGGCTGCCGACGGTCTTGACGATGACCTCTTCCTTGTCGTTGTCGACCCAGAAGGTCGTCAGCAGCTGGGGCAGGATGCCCGCGCTCCACCAGCCCTCGACGCCCTCGGCGGTGTAGTGGCTGGGGCCGTTGATGAGGGAGCGGTAGGCCAGCTCGTGCTCGGCTCGCTTGCCGGTGGCCATCGCGGCCGTGCAGCTGCAGTTGAAGTCGAAGGTCGCGGCCTCGTCGTAGATGTCCGTCTGACCCTGCAACCCCACGCCGTCCCAGAGGTAGTCGTCGGTCTCGAAGGTGTAGCCGAAGATCTCCTTGTACCCGCTGGCGATGTCGGTGTCCGTGAACGTCCAGCGCGTCATGGGGCCGTTGTACCAGACCCCCTCGGGCGTCTGGCAGGCGCCGTCCCAGTAC
>CALGIB010000494.1 GCA_937915955.1 uncultured Pseudomonadota bacterium | reverse complement strand
CCTGATCGGACTCGGCACCTTCGTCGCCTTCGTGCAGGCCTTCGTCTTCATGCTTCTCACGGTCGTCTACATCGCGCTGGCCACCAGCCACGACCACTGAGCCACTTCACCAACCACCCCTCCTCGTCTCTCGCTGACGTCACACCGGAGTCTCTGATGAAGACCCTGACCAAGTACCTGACCATCGCCGCTTCCGCGGTCGTCCTCTTCCTCGTCTCCAACCCCGCCTTCGCCCAGGACGCCGCCCACAGCGACGACGGCAAGTGGGGCCTCGGCCTCGGCGCCGGTCTGGCCATGGGCATCGCCGTCATCGGCGCCGGCCTCGGCCAGGGCAAGGCCACCGCCGCCGCCCTCGAGGGCTCCGCTCGGAACCCCCAGACCGCCGCCAAGCTGCAGACGATGATGATCATCGGCCTGGTCTTCATGGAGACCCTGGTCCTGTTCACCTTCGCCTTCCCCTTCGCGCTGGCCGCCGCGCTCGGCTAGAGCCAGGCGCCGTCGGCGGGTCCGGTCCTCGTGACCGGTGCACAGGGCCCCCGGGGATTCCCGGCGGGCCCTGTCGTGTCTCTGGGGCCGAGGTCACCCGAGCGCGATAAGAGGCTCGCCCTGGAGGTCCCATGCTGTCTGCGCTGATCCTGCTCGCCTGCGGTGACAAGAACGCCGATCCCGCGCCGCCGCCCGTCGGCTGGCACGCCGAGGAGGGCTGGACGGCGCAGTGCTGGTTCCCGCCCGACTTCGAGGGGCTCGAGAGCGGTCAAGGCATCACGGCTCGCCGGATGGCTCGGCAGGACACCCTGGAGCAGATGAAGCTCCAGTGGCTCGGCAAACGGGACGACGGCGTCAGCTTCAGCCCCGGCGCGGTGGACGACCTCGACATGGTCCTGCTGGGCGCCCCCGAGAAGACGGAGCTCGTCTCTCGCAAGAACCTGGAGATGTGCAAGCAGGTGATGGGCGCCGGCGCGGACCCCGGCTCCTGGAGCTCCTGGATCAACGGCCTCCCGGACGTGCTGACCGAGGGCGAGTGCATGCTGCCCTTCACCTACACGCTCTTCGACTACCTCGACATCGGCATGGGCTGGCACATGAGCGTGCCGGTCTGCGCGGGCGACGTCGTGGACATCCGGGGCACGGCCACCGACAAGTACCGCATCTCCGAGGACGGGCCCTGGATCACGGCCGACGGCCAGGAGGGCACCATGGGCGTAGGCACCGACCTGCCCTGCGATCTCGAGTCCTGCGCCCAGGGCATGCTGATCGGCCGCTTCACGAACGAGGACGGCGTCCAGGACGTCTTCCCGATCGGCACGGGCGCCACCTACAAGCCCACCGCCCACGGCACGATCTCGGTGACCATCAACGACACCAGCTACTACGACAACGTCTGGTTCAAGTCGGGCGGCATCACCGACCGCACCGGCGTGACCTTCTCCCCCGGCAACTGAACCCCTGTTTCAGTAGACTCCCCCGGTGAGCAAGACGCCTCCCCGTCGGACCCGTAGAGAGGGCAGCCTGTTGCGTAGGCTGGCCTTCGTGCTGGCGGCGATGCTGCTGTTCTTCGGCGGGACCGAGGGCGCGCTGCGGGTGGCGGACTTCCCCAGCGCGGACTCCGAGGCCCGCTTCACGCACAACTCGGTCTACTGGGGCGGCAAGGCCGAGGCCGGCAAGGTGAACGAGCCGACGCTCCACAAGGAGATGGCCACCAGCTTCCTGGTCACCACTGACGACAACGGCCTGCGCCCGCCGCACCACGGCGTGGACAAGCCGGACGGCGTCTACCGGGTGATGGCCTTGGGTTGCAGCACCACCTATGGCTGGGGCGTGGCCGACGACGAGACCTACCCCGCCGCGCTCGAGCGCCTGCTACGGGAGCGAGGGCACGACTCGGTCGAGGTCATCAACGGCGGTCAGCCCGGCTACACCAGCTTCCAGGGCCTGTGGCTCTGGGACCAGGCGCTGGCGGACTACCAGCCCGATCTCGTGCTGGTCGGCTACATCGTGCAGGACGCCCGCAAGGCGGCCTACAGCGACCTGAGCCAGGCCATCATGCAGGGCGAGGCCGACTTCCTGAAGAGCAACCTGCTCTACAACTGGAAGCTCTACCTGGCCATGAAGACGCTGACCGGGCGTGTGCAGATCAAGGCCAAGGAGCGCAGCGAGGAGTCCAAGGACTCGGTGTACCGCGTCAACGAGCAGGAATACCTGGACAACCTCCGGCAGCTCCGCTCGAAGATCGAGGCCAACGGCGGGGAGGCGGTGCACTTCGCCTACCCGCTCGAGGTCTGGGCCAACGGCTACCAGAAGACCCACGCCATGCTGCTCAAGCACGAGGCCGAGGCCGCCGGGATCCGCCACCTCGACCCCGGACCGGTGGTCGAGCAGGAGGCCCGCAGGCGCACGCTCTACTTCCCCAACGACCGCGGCCACGCCAACGCCGATGGCAACGCCTTCATCGCCCAGCTGGTCGCCGACTGGCTGGAGCAGGAGGGAGTCCTCCCTTGACCGACAAGCGCGACTGTTGCCTGGTTCTCCTGGTGCTGAACGAGATCGACGGCATGAAGGCCTGCTGGGACCAGCTCCCCCTGGACCGCTTCCGCGAGGTGGTCGCGGTGGACGGTGGCTCCACCGACGGCAGCCGCGAGTTCCTGGCCGAGCGGGGGATCCCCATCCTCGACCAGAACGTGCCCGGTCGCGGGGTGGCCTTCCGAGTCGCGGCCGACGCCAGCCACGCCGAGCGCATGGTCTTCTACAGCCCCGACGGCAACGAGGACCCCTCCGACATCGAGCGCTTGGACGACCTGCTCCTGCAGGGCGCCCGCCTGGCCATCGCCAGCCGCTTCGCCGAGGGCGCGGTGAATGAGGAGGACGAGGGGCTGTTCCGGCCTCGGGCCTGGGTGAATCGCGCGCTGACCCACTTCGCCAACTACGCCTTCAACGACGGCGGCGGCTTCGTGACGGACACCATCAACGGCTTCCGGGCCATCCGTCGCGAGGACCTGCTGACCCTGCAGACCACGGTCAAGCGCTTCCCGATCGAGTACCAGATGAGCATCCGCTGCATGCACCGCGGCTGGCCCATCGCCGAGCTCGCCACCATCGAGGGTCAGCGCGAGGGGGGCGAGAGCAAGGCCCTGTCCTGGCCCGTCGGCAAGGACCACGTGAAGGTGCTGCTGACCGAGCTGCCCAACGCCCGCTGGTTCAAGGGCCACGCCCGCGCCTGGAGCTGACGCGGACGCTCAGGTCGCCGAAGACCCTTCGGCGTAGAACGGCATCTCCGTCCACGTCACCTCGAAGAGCAGGTGGGTCTCGATCTGGGCCACCTCGGGGCGGGTGGTGAAGGCGTCCATCGCCACGTCGCGCAGGTGGTGAGCGTCCCGCACGGCCAGCTGCAGGATGAAGTCGAAGCGGCCGGCCACGTGGAAGAGCCCGACCACCTCGGTCAGGGCCAGAACGTGGTCTCGGAAGGCCAGCACCGCCTCCCGGTCATGCTGGATCAAACGGACCAGGACCAGCGCCTGAAGGCCCACGCCCAGCGCCTCCGGATCGAGGTCGGAGTAGAAGCCGCGGACCACCCCGGAGTCCCGCAGGCGGCGCACGCGAGCGTGGCAGCTGGACTGGGCCAGGTGGGCCTTGGCGGCCAGCTCCTTGTTGCTGGCCCGAGCATCCTCCTGCAGGGCCCGTAGCAGGACGAAGTCGATTCGGTCGAGGGCCTGTTTCATGGGCTGATTCCGTAGACGATTCGATGGATTTGGAGACTGCCGAAGAACATACTCCTAGTGAGCACGAATCCAGAAGGAGGTTCATGATGCGGATCAGGACTCTCGAGGTGCATGCCGGTCGCGACGAGCTCGCGGACCTGGGCGTTCATGCCTCGCCGATCGACCTGTCGACGACCTACCCGATCTCGGATGCCGCGCTGGGCACCGCCTCGCTGGACGCGATGGCCCGGGGCGAGCAGCCCCAGGGCAACCCGATCTACGCGCGCCTGCACAACCCGACGGTGGCCCGCTTCGAGACCGCGCTCGCCGCTCTGGAGGGCGCCGAGGCCGCCGTCGCCTTCGCCTCGGGCATGGCGGCCATCACCGCGCTCATCCTCTCCCGGCCGGGGCACGTCGTGGCTCTACGTCCGCTGTACGGCGGCTCGGACCACCTGCTCTCGACCGGCGTGCTGGGGCGCGAGGTCACCTGGGCAGAGGCCGGCCGCGTCGCCGAGGCCATCCGCCCCGACACCTCGCTGGTGCTGGTCGAGACCCCCGCCAACCCGACGCTGGACCTGGTCGACGTCGCCTCCGTGGTGGCCCAAGCCGGGGACGTACCCGTCGCCGTCGACAACACCTTCGCCACCCCGGTGCTCCAGAACCCCATGGAGCAGGGTGCCCGCTACGTCGTGCACAGCGCGACCAAGTTCCTGGGCGGTCACGGCGACGTGATCGGCGGCGTGGTGGCCTGCTCCGAGCTGGACGCGCGCCCCCTGCGGCAGATCCGGGTCGTCACTGGTGGCCTGCTCCACCCGCTGGCCGGCTACCTGCTGCACCGGGGCCTGCAGACCCTGTCCCTGCGGGTGCTGGCTGCTCAGTCCAGCGCCCGGGTCCTGGCCCGCCGACTGGCCCACCATCCCGCGGTCCGCTCGGTGCGCTACCCCGGCCTCCCCGGCCAGGACCCCAAGGGCCTGGTCGGCAGCCAGATGCGGGGTCCCGGCTCGATGATCGCCTTCGAGGTCGACTCGCTGAGCGACGGCCGCGCGATCATGGAGAGCGTGCGCCTGGCCACCCCTGCCGTCAGCCTGGGCTCGGTGGACACCCTGATCCAGCACCCCGCCAGCCTGACCCACCGCGTTGTGGATCCCCAGGTCAACGAGGCCGGAGGGGTCACCCCGGGCCTGCTGCGTCTGTCGGTCGGCATCGAGGACGTCGAGGACCTCTGGGCTGATCTTCGCGGCGCGCTGGACCTCATCGCTCCGGCCGCGGCCGCCAAGTAGGCGATAGCCTGGGTGGGTGCTGTCGAACCTCCAGCAGCTCCCCCGGGGCTACCCGCACCAGAGGCTCATCCGCCAGGCCTTGCGTCGGCTCGTGCCGCGCCTGAGCCGGGGCGAGCTCCCAGCACCCCCCGCGGCGGTGTGGAAGGGCTGGCGCGACTACCAGGTCTCCGACCCGGTGCTCAGCGCCCAGAAGCTGGCGCGCTCGATCGCGGACGTCTACCAGCTCCGGGTGCGCACCATCGTGGTGAGCTTCCAGAGCGACCTCCCCGTGGCGGGTCGCGTCGAGCTCGGCCCCAGCGCCGACTTCTTCGTGGAGCTGAGAAGCGAGCTGAAGTCCCAGCCACGCAAGATCGCCGCGGTGCTGGCGCACGAGGTCGCCCACATCTTCCTCCACCGCCGCCGCCTCGAGTTCTCCGAGGAGCTCGACAACGAGGTCCTGACCGACACGACCGCGCTGGTCTACGGCTTCGGCGCGCTGCTGCTGGACACCTACGAGGTCACCGAGACGCGCACCCCCGTCGCCGGCGGGCAGCGCGTCACCCGGCGCGAGGAGAAGCTCGGCTACCTGTCCCCCGAGGAGTACGGCTGGCTGCTGCACAAGCGGGGCCTGCAGGGGGTCGTCGAGGACCTCCGGAGCCCCGCGGCGACGCGGGCCTACTTCGACGGTCGGAGGCGCCAGGAGCAGGACCTGGGTCCGCCGCTGCAGGGCGCCGGCTTCTGGAGGCGGCTGCTGTACGGCTGGGTGCGCTGGTGGATCGGGCTCCGAGAGGGGCACCAGGAGCTGCACGGCGACCGTGACTTCGCGCTGTCCGGGGGCAAGGTCGCGTTTCGCTGTCCTCACTGTACGCAGTCGATCCGCCTGCCCACCCACCGCAAGCTCAAGGCCAGCTGCCCAGGCTGCGGCGAGCGCTTCGTCTGCGAGACCTGAACGTCCTGGCGGGTGACGCTGCGTCCTGACATCGCGCCCCAGATCGGCTTCGTGCCCTCCCTGCTGGCGCTCTACGGCTCGCTGACCATGGGTACGCGCTTCTGAGTCAGAAGCTGGCGTAGAGCCCGATCGAGTGGCGGACCAGGTCGGTGTCCGGCCCCGCCACGTCGATCTGGATGCCGTAGTCCAGCCGCGCGGCGTCCTCGGCCAGCAGCCCGGCGCCCGCGCCGATCAGCTGGCGCCGCCCCTCGACGCCGTAGCCACCGCGGAGCGCGATCGTCTGCATGGCGACCAGCTCCAGGCCGCCGTGGGTGACCAAGGGCAGCTCGCCCACGTTCGGGTCCCAGCCGCCGTCCAGCGCCAGGCTGACCCAGGGGGCCGGGTTCCACCACCAGCCCATGTCCAGGCTGGGATCCCGCAGCCCGAGCGGGGTCAGCAGGTCCTTGGCAGAGGCGGAGATCACCATGGTCTTCGTGGGCCGTCCGGCCACCGAGGCGTCCACGCCCCAGCCCTGGACCAGCCCCTTCCAGGTCCCGTTCCAGCGCTCGTAGGCCACCGAGGCGCCCAGCGCGAACCGCCGGATGTCGCGGCTCGCCGTCTGGGTCTGCAGGGTCTGTGGGATGAAGCCGTAGCCCAGCGCGATCCGGTAGCTGGCCTCGAGCGTGGTGTCCTGGATCTCCTCGCCGGGCGTGATCCAGCCGGGCATCTGAGCCTCGGGGATGTCCCGGGTAGCCCAGTGGTGGGTGGTCAACACACCCATGCCCAGGCCGCTGGTGCGGGTGTCGCGCACGCCGCCCATCACCCGCGGCCCCCCACCCCCGCCGAAGCCGAAGTCGATCTGGCTCGTGTAGGCCGAGGCCAGCAACATCGCAGCCGGCGCACGCCGGATCGCGCCGAGGTCGTCGGGGTTCGCCGAGCCCGCCCCGGCCATGCCGAAGGTGGGGGTGGTGTCGGCCTCCGTGGCCAGGGCCACGCTGACCAGGAGGAACTGCAGTGTCATCGCGACGGGAACTTACCCGCGTTAGCTCGGCGAGGCACAAGGAGTCCCGGATGAAGGTCACCAAGGCCGTCCTGCCCGTCGCTGGCCTCGGCACCCGCTTCCTGCCCGTCACGAAGTCCGTGCCCAAGGAGATGCTGCCGATCGCGGACCGCCCCTGCCTCGAGTACATCGTGGCCGAGGCCGTCGAGGCTGGGCTCACGGACCTCGTCTTCGTGACCGGCGCCGGCAAGGCCGACGCACTGGCATTGACGCTCGGCGAGCCCGGGCCCCAAGCCCCAGCCTCACTGCTCCCGGCCGACCGCATGACGCTAATCGCTGACGCGGCCGCGCTTGGCGAAAGCGACAGCTAACGGAGCTCCAGATGCCGACGATGCCAGCAAGCGCAGGGGCCGCAGGCCTGCCCGATCTACTTGAGAGCACGAGGCGACGAACGCTCGAGCTGACGGGAGCGGTTAGCGATCAAGAGCTAGAGCGCCAGATCGATCCGATCATGAGCCCGCTCGTCTGGGACATGGCGCACATCGCCGCTTATGAGGACCTCTGGCTCGTTCACCGTGGCGGCGGCAAGCCGCTGCTGCGACCGGAGCTCGCCGCGCTCTACGACGCCTTTGAGACGCCGCGAGCGGTCCGCGGCGAGATCGAGCAACTGAACGCCAACGAGGCTCGTGAATATCTCGCCGCTGTTCGCGCCCGAGCCCTCGAACTTGCCGCGCAGCAGGAAGTTGACGCTGAGATCGCCGAAATGGTGCTGCGCCACGAACTCCAGCATCGCGAGACGATATGCCAGACGCTGGCGCTGGCGCAGCTGCCCGGTTTTGACCCCGACTTCCGCGAATCGCCACCGCCCGCCCCAGGCGGCCACAGCGGCCTTGAGTTCGTCGAGGTTGATGGCGGCGAGTTAGCGATCGGCGCCAGCGGCGAGCAGTTCGCCTACGACAACGAACTGCCGCGCCGCGCCGTGCGCGTCGAGCGCTTTGAGATTGCTCGCACGCCGGTGACGAACGCAAGCTGGCTCGAGTTCACCTCCGAGGGCGGCTACCACGAGCGGCAGTGGTGGAGTGACGAAGGCTGGGCTTGGGTTACGGCCGAGGCGATCACTTCGCCGCTCTATTGGGAACTAAGCGACAGCGAACGGCCACTCGAATTGACTAGCTGCGGCCCTCGCGCGCTTGACCCTGACCGGCCAGTCGCACACATCAGCTTCTTTGAGGCCGAAGCCTTTGCCAGCGCGCGCGGCGCACGGCTACCCAGCGAAGCCGAGTGGGAGGCGGCGGCGCAGTGGCAGCATGGCGCGCCGAGCGACCGCAGCCGCGCCAACGTCGGCCAAATCAGCTTCGACACCGCGCCGGTCGGCGCCTACCCTGATGGCGCTGCCGACTGCGGAGCGCACGACCTGATCGGCAATCTTTGGGAGTGGACGGCAAGCGAGTTTGACGGCTACCCCGGTTTCAGCGCCCACCCGTATCCGGAGTACTCGGAGGTCTTCTTCCGCAAGGGCTACCGCGTGCTGCGCGGCGGCTCTTGGGCGACCGATGGCCGCGTGGCATCGCCAAGCTTCCGCAACTGGGATCTGCCGCAGCGCCGGCAGATCTTTAGTGGTGTTCGGCTCGTTCGCGACGTGCCCCAATGAGC
>CALGIB010000493.1 GCA_937915955.1 uncultured Pseudomonadota bacterium | reverse complement strand
AGCCCGGGGACGGCGCGGGCCAGCTCCACGTCCTCGTCGCCCCAGCTGCCATCGGCCTGCAGGGTGACACCGCTGTGGGACAGCGCGAGGACGAGATCGCAGCCCTGGCCGCGCAGCTCCGCGACCAGCTCGGTGGCGACCTCGACGGCGTCGCGGCTGGTGACGGGCTCGGCCTGGCCCATGACCTCGGTGGCGTTCCTCCCGAGCAGCCCGATGAGACCCACCTTCAGGCCGCCGCGCTCGACGACCAGCGTCCTGCGGACTCGGCCTTCGGAGATCAGCCGCTCGAGGTCATCATCCCTGGGATCTCGAGGATCCGTCACCAGGTTGCTGGCCAGCAGCACGGGCAGGCCCTGCTCCGAGGCCTCGGCCGAGCGGATCATCTCGGCGAGTCCGGCCGGCCGGAAGTCGAAGTCGTGGTTGCCGAGGGTCGCGGCGTCGAACCCCGACAGCGCCATGAGGCGCAGCTCGCTCCCCGTCTCCCGGGAGAGGAGGTGGAAGAGCGAGCCCATGGTGATGTCTCCGGCGTCCACAACCAGGACGGGATCCGGGCTCGCAGAGCGGAGCTGATCGATGGCCGTCGCCATGCGGGCGATTCCGCCAAGGCTGTCATCATTCTGAATGATCTCAGGTGAATACAGCCGATTTGGTGTACCCAGCAGGCGGGACTGCCAGTCGTTGGTGTGCAGGATGACGACGCGGTCGGCCGCGAGCGCCAGGGTGGCCGTCAGCAGGAGCATCCCTCCCCCCTATAGAATGCAGGCATGCGACGCCTCCCGGTCATTCGAGACTTCATGGACACCGAGGTCGCCACCCTCGATCCCGACACCGACATCCTGGAGGCCGCTGGCTTCCTGCTCGACAAGCACGTCACTGGAGCGCCTGTCGTCGAGGAGGGGGACATGCTGGTCGGCATCCTGACGGAGAAGGACCTGATGAAGGTCCTGGCCCAGGGTGTCGGGGGCGAGCGGGCCAAGGGCACCGTGCGGGACTTCATGACCGCCCACCCTGTCACCGCCACGCCGCGCATGGACATCTACTACGCAGCCGGGCTGTTCCTCAGCCACGACTTCCGGCGCCTGCCGGTGGTGCAGGACGGACGGCGCCTGGTCGGCGCGATCACGCGCTTCGACCTGCTGCGCGCCATTCGCAAGCACTACGTGACCTGAGCGGAGGTCCGGCTGTAGACCTCGCCGGTGCTGCAGGCGAGCACGACGCTCACGGCCCCCAGGGACAGCCCGCTCTCCTGGGACCAGCCCACGATGGCCGCCTGGGCCAGCCG
This sequence comes from uncultured Pseudomonadota bacterium, assembly GCA_937915955.1. Lineage (GTDB taxonomy): Bacteria > Myxococcota_A > UBA796 > UBA796 > CAJQPC01 > JAAESX01. Next base: position 7,253 of record CALGIB010000493.1, on the reverse strand, counting down.
CTGGTGGCCCTTGCCCGTCGGGGCTTTGGGCACCACGCCCGCCGCGACCAGCGCCGCGCTGACGTCGGCGCTGAACCGGAACGTGTCCCGACCGACCAGGCGCAGGAACCAGGCGCCCGTGTCTCCGCCCAGGCGGTCGCCCCCCTTCTTGAGCGCCTCCCAGAGTCCCAGGGTGTCCTCGACGGGCCAGGCCGCGAGCCAGTCTCCGAAGCCACCATGATCGTTGGAGATTTGCTGCACGAAGGCGGCGTTCGCCACCGTGCTGAGGATCTTGGGCCGGTTGCGCACGATGCGCGTGTCCTGGGCCAGCGCCTCGACGCCCTCGGCGTCCAGGTTCGCCACCCAGCCAGGGTCGAAGCCGTGGAAGGCCTCCTCGAAGCCCGCCCACTTGGCCTGGATCACGCGCCATCGGAAGCCCGCCGCGAACACGCGCATGGACATCATCGCCAGGTAGCGGTCGTCGCCGAGGCCCCTCAGCTCCGCGGGCCTCGCCACCCGGGGGAAGTGCTCACGGAGCCGCTCTTGCCCGTGCCGCTCGCAGGCCCGCTGCCAGATGCTGTCCCACTCGCTCATGCTGCCTCCGGGGTTAGATTCCAGGCATGTGGTGGATCCTGCTGTCCTGTACCCCGTCCCCGCCAGGGCGCGTGTTCGAGGACCGCGGCAGCCTGTACGACGAGCGAGGGCGACAGCTGCTTCTGCGCGGCGTGAACGCCCGAGTTGACGGACTGTTCGACGTCCGCTTCGACGACGGGCGCGCGGCGCTCGAGGCCATCCCGCCCTTCGGCGCTGAGGACTGCCGGTACCTGGGTCACGACCTGGGCATGAACGTGCTCCGGCTCCCGGTGAACTGGAGCGGCATCGAGCCCGCGCGGGACGAGATCGACGAGGCCTACGTCGAGGCCATCTTCGAGCTGGTCGACGCCTGCTACGAGGAGGGGGTCTACACCGTCGTCGACCTGCACCAGGACGCCTACGGCAAGGACATCGGCGAGGACGGCGCGCCGCTGTGGGCCATCGTGCCGGAGCCCGAGGAGCTGCTCGAGGGTCCGCTCGAGGACCTGTCCGAGCGACGCGCGAGCGAGCAGGTGCTGGCCGCCTTCGCCTCGCTCTACGACGACGCCGAGGGCCTGCGGAGCGAGTACGCCCAGCTCGGAGCGGTCCTGGGGCCCTACTTCGCAGACCACCCCGGAGCCGTCGCGCTCGAGCTGCACAACGAGCCGGTGCCCATGACCAACCGAGCGGGCCTGGACGCGCTGCACCGCGCCATCACCGGCGCGCTGAGAGCCGAGGACGCCGAGGTCATGGTGCTCTTCGAGCCGGACAGCCTGCGCAACCTGCTGGACTACGTGCCGGTGGAGCATCCCTTCGCCCACGACAACGCCGTCTACGCGCCGCACCTCTACACGGGAATCTTCCAGGGCGAGCCCGGCACCCGCGCGCAGCTCGAGGCCAGCTTCCACGCCATGGGCGAGGAGGCCGCAGCGCACGGGGCGGCGCTCTTTGTCGGCGAGTGGGGCGCGGACCCCGGCACCGACGAGGGCCTGACCTGGATCGACGATGCGCTCGCCGTCATGGACGGTGGCCCCACGGGCGACGAGCCGGCCAGCTGGACCTTCTGGGTCTACGAGGAGTACGGGCAGGGGCAGTGGGGCCTGTACGACAGCCAGGACCAGGCCCGGACGAGCGCGCGCGGAGAGCTGGTAGACCGCCTCGCCCGACCCTTCCCCATGGCGGTCGACGGACACCTCGAGGGCAGTCGGTGGGACGGCTTCGAGCTGACCGTGTCGATGCGCGAGGCAGGCTCGGGCGCGCACCTCATCTCGGCACCCCAGGTGCTCTGGACCTCCGTCTCGGCCTCCTGCGACGGGGTCCCCGTCGACGTCATCGGCGGGCGCGGGCGGGTCGAGGTGAAGTGTCGGGGGACCGAGCTGGTCGTCTCGGGCGAGTGAGCGTAGGTGGCCGTGCTCACCCCAGCCCGGAGCCTGGCCGGTCGGCGCAGATCGTCCGCCGACGGCGTCCGCGAGGGGATATGGTCCCGCCGATGCCCAACGACATCAAGCCCCGCCGCAAGGCGGTCAGCTGGTCCCGAGCCGAGCTCGCGGACCGCGCTGGCCTGGACCCCCGCGTGGTTCAGCTCGTCGAGCTGGACCAGTGGAGGGAGTTCGAGGCGCTGGGGCGGCTGGACACAGTGCTTCGCAGGGCCGAGGCCGGTGAGGAGAATCCTCGCCTGAGTCCGCCTGAGATGCCCGAAGACACCGACACGGAGTCGACATGACCCTCCTCGCGCTGCTCGCTTGCTCCGACTACAACCTCAACGGCAATCAGGACGTCAACGAGCCGCTCGGCGACAGCAGCTGGGACGAGGCGTGCGACAAGCTGGCCAAGCCAGGCGGCGACGTCGAGATCACCGACGAGTGCTTTCTGGAGCCCATCATCGGCACCTGGACGCCCCAGATGGAGTGGACCAGCACCGCCCCCGGCGACACCTACACCACCCCTGTCGTCGGGCAGCTCGACGACGACGAGCAGGCCGAGGTCGTCGTCGCCAACGTCCAGGGCGTGATCTACGTGCTCGATGGACTCACCGGGGCGGTCCAGTGGAGCGGCGGCAGCCTCGGCGCCGAGCCCATGACGGCCGCCATCGGGGACCTCGACGGCGACGGGCGGGCCGAGGTGGTCGGCAGCGGCGTCGGCGGCACCTACGCCTTCCGCGGCGACGGCACGCCCATGTGGACCACGGGCACCCAGCCCGCGGGCAACACCGCGCAGTGTGGGGCCGTCGGAATCGCGGACCTCGAGGGCGACGGCAAGCCCGAGGTCATCCTGGGCAGCCTGATCCTGGACGGCATGGACGGCTCGGTGAAGGGGCAGGGCGCCTACGGGTCCGGCGCCGGGCACAGCTGGGCGGCGCCCATGGGCTACGCCGCGGACATCGACCAGGACGGCACGATGGAGGTCGTCGTGGGCAACGCCCTGTACCGCGCCGACGGGAGCACCATCTGGTACAACGGCCAGTCGGACGGCTTCGTGGCGGTCGCGGACTTCGACCCCGACGAGTACGGCGAGATCGTCGTCGCGCGCGCCGGCACCCTGCGCCTTCAGGACCACGACGGCACCGTCATCTGGACTCGCCCGGGGCTGACCGGATCCACCATCGGTCCGCCCACCGTCGCGGACTTCGACAACGACGGCAAGCCTGAGATCGGCGTGGCCGGCAGCGGCATGTACGTCGTCGTCGACGGCGAGGACGGCAGCATCATCTGGCGCCGGGACACCAAGGACTTCAGCTCGGGGTTCACGGGCAGCGCGGTCTTCGACTTCGAGGGCGACGGCGGCGCCGAGGTCGTCTACGCGGACGAGGACAACGTGTGGGTCTTCGACGGACGCAACGGCGAGACCAAGCTGCAGGAGAGCCGCCACAGCAGCGCCACCTGCAGCGAGTACCCGGCCATCGCGGACGTCGACAACGACGGGCACGCCGAGATCATCTACAGCTCGGGCGTGTACTCGGGCAGCGAGACGGGGGTCAGCGTCATCGGTGACGCCGAGGACAGCTGGCAGAGCTCGCGCCCCGTGTGGAACCAGCACGCCTACAGCGTCACTAACGTGAACGAGGACGCCACCATCCCGGTGGAGGTCGAGCCCAACTGGTGGACCTACAACACCTTCCGCTCCGGCGACGTGCTGGCCGGAAACCAGGGCGAGCTCCCGGACCTCTTCGTCGAGATGGACGTCTGCGAGCTGAACTGCGACGAGGGCGAGATCGTGGTCTGGGCCCAGGTCGGGAACCGCGGCGTGGCCGAGGTGGACCGCCTCTTCCCGGTCAGCCTCTACGCGGTCACGGCCGACGGACACGTCCTGATCGACGAGGTCATCGTGGGTGACCCGGTGCCCAGCGGCCGCAGCCTGGACGCCATCGAGCTCCGGGGATCGGTCGAGGGTATGGACGTCGCGGCGCTGGTGGTCAAGGTCGACGGCGGCGACGACAGCACGGGCACCGTCGGCGAGTGCGACGAGGGCAACGACCAGGTCGTGCACGCGCAGGCGGTCTGCGACTGAGCCGGCTCGGGCCGAGCCACACACCGTCAGCGAGGCGCCAAGCGGCTACTCGCTGACGCAGAGCGTCGTCACCAGCTCCGCGTAGTAGGCATCCAGCGCGATGCCCGCCTGCATCGCCTCCATGCCCGCGTAGTCCGAGCTCCGGCTGATCTTCGCCGAGTCCGTGCGATCGATGAGGCCCGCGATCGCGGCCTCGCAGCGCTCCAGGTGCTCGGGTCGGGCCCGGTCTCTCGCGCTGTGGACGTGCGCGTAGACCTCGTCGACACCGGCGAACCGGGCCGGCACGCCCTGCAGACAGCCCAGGTCCCGAGGCGTGGCCACCACCGACCAGAGCTGCTGAACGAGCCAGTCCGGGTCCTGCTCTCCGGCGGCCCGCTGCTCCACCCGGTGCTGCGCCATCGGCTGCTTCTGCCGCAAGAGCTCCTGACAGGTCGCGCCCTCGGTCACGACCAGCGCAGAGTCCGCCTCTGCCAGGGCGCGCGTCACGCCCCAGAGCAGCTCGGCGTCCAGGCCCAGCATCGCCACGGTCCGGCGCTCCCAGCCCTCGGCGGCGGCCAGGACCCGGGCCAGCTGCTCGTCCGCCCACCTGGCGTGCTTGGGGTCCCCCGAGAGCTCCTCCACGAGGGCCTCGAGGCCTCTCTGTAGCGTCACGTCCAGGCCGCCGCCGGCCGCGCTGGCCCAAGCTTGATGGAAGCGCAGAGCCTGCCCCAGCGTCGCCCCGTCCCGGGTGAAGGGGTGGTCCTCGAGGCCCTGTTGCTCGACGAGCGCGACCCAGTCGCCGATCCTCGCGGCCCGCTCCTCGGGCGGGAAGCAGAGCTGCAGGGCGCCCAGCGCGCCGTCGCCCTCCTGGATGGCGCCGTCGCTGAGCCAGCCCGACAGATCGAAGAGGTAGTGCACCGAGCTGCGCCAGAGCGAGGGCGAGGACTTCCAGGCGGCCCGCTCGGCCAGGTAGGCCTGCTCGGCCAGGCCGTGCTCGACCCAGAGCTCCACGGTCCGCTCGATCAACGCCTCGTCGGCGGCCTCGCTGGTGTCTCCCGGGATGCCCTGGTGCCCGGCATAGGCCCAGAGCTCCTGGTAGCGGTCGCAGTCCCGATCCAGCGACCTCAGGGCGGTCAGGCGCAGGCCGAAGGCCGCCAGGCTGTCGCTGTCGTGCTCGAAGCCCTGGGGTCGAGTCGTCTCGCTGGGGACAGCGTCGAGGATGTCCAGCCGCACCCGATGCCAGGCGTCCACCGTGGCCTCGAAGCGGGCGTCCTGCCGCTGCTCCAGGCCCGCCCGGAGCTCGACGAGGGCGGCGCGCGCCTGGTCGTAGTCCGGGTCCACCATCAGGGCCTGGCTGTAGCTGGCCACGGCCTGTTCCCGCTGGCCCGCCTGCTCCTGGGCCAGCCCGGCGCCGTAGGCCGCCAGGGCCCCCCAGGCCTCGGTCGGCGTCTGAACGACGATCTTCCGTCGGGCTCCGCTGCTCAGCTCGACGTCGAGCTCCTCGAGCAGGGCCTCGACGAGGTCCTTCTCGACGGCCACGAAGTCCGCCACGGGCCCGCTGGCGTGGCCCGCCTGGACCACCGTCGAGGACTCGACGCTGACCACGCGCGCCTCGAGCAGCAGCTGGCCCTCGACCACGCTGTAGCTGCCGACGACCACCAGCTCGGCGCCCGCGCCTCGGCCCGCCCGGAGCGCGGTGGCCGGATCCAGGTAGCCGGACTCGCCGAGCTCGATCTCGGACAGCAGCGCGTCCAGCCGCTGCCGCTCCACCAGCGTCAGGCCGGGCGCCTGGGCGAGGTCGGCGGTCAGCATGCCGGCGAGAGGAACGCCAAGTCCCTCATATTGTTCGCTAGCTGCACCTTGTTCGAGAGGAAGTACGGCCAGCGTGGCCGCCTGACCCAGGCCGAGGAGCAGCAGGAGCATCAGGCCTCGCGGGTCGCGCCGACCGTGAACGCGTCCTGCTTGACGGCCTTCTTGATCAGCCCGGCGGCGTCCTCGGGGTAGCGGGCCTCGACCTTCACCGTGACGTCGACCTCGAAGCTGCGGGGCTCGGCGTCGGCGCCGAACTGTGCGGTCAGGTCCGCGTCCAGGGCGGCGTCCACCTTGCCCAGGGCCATGCCGCTGGAGGGCACGCCGAAGACGGGACGGGGCTTGATCTGGACGCCGGGCAGCCAGGTGCCTTCGAGCGCGATGGCGGCCGTCTCGCCCACCTCGTAGGTGTTCGTCAGGTTGGCGACGATCGTGCGCTGGCCCTGCTCGGGGCTCTCGAACGTGTAGATGAAGAGCTGGTCGGTCTTCTCATGGGCGGTCTTGCTGACCACCTGCATCGCGCGGACAGGCATGGCGACTCCTCTTGGCGGCGCCGCCTAACCCGCCCGTCGCAGCTCAGGCCGCCTTCTTCCGGAACAGGAACAGGGGGGTCGCCATGCCCAGGCCGAGGCCGTACGCGATGGCGATGCAGAGGGCGAAGGTGGGGAGGTCGGCGAGGATGGCTTCGGTCATGTCGGGCTCTCGGTCAGCGAGTGTGGGGAATGGCACAGGGCCGAGGGTCACTCGGCGCAGGCGATGCAGAGGGCTGTCCAGGGGATGGCGGCCAGGCGGCGCTCGTCGATGTCCTCGTCGCAGCTCGCGCAGACGCCGAACCTGCCGGCGTCGATGCGCTCGATGGCGGCGTTGATGGCCTCGATCTGCAGCCGCTGGTGGGCGTCCAGCGCCTCGAGGACCTCCTCGTTCTCCAGGAACGTGCCGCGCTCGCTCCAGTCCTGGGGCATCTCGCGGTCGGTGTTCTTGAGGTGCTTGTCGATCTTTGCGTGCTGCGCCAGCAAGCCCGCCTTTCGTGCGGTCAGCTCAGCTCGGAAAGCAGCGTGCTGGCTCATGAGGACTCCGGTCGGGAGTCCATCCAAAGCAAGCTCTATGCCAGGATCCGTTCGAGCAGGCGCTGGCCCATGTCGCGGTACCTCAGGTCCCCCGTTCGCTCGCCCCAAGCCCGGGTCTGGAGCCCGTGAAGGGCGCGGACCACCCGATAGGCCTGGGTGGAAACGCCCACCCCTTGGGCGAGCTCCGGCCACTTCGCGAGGTCCATCAGCGCGACGTCGGGGCGGGCGTGCTCCCAGTCGATCAGCAGCGGCTCGGGGCCGAGCAGGTTGTCGGGCCGCAGGTCGCGATGGCACCAGCAGCGACGCAGGGGGCCGAGGGCGTCCAGGTCCAGCTCCAGC
>CALGIB010000492.1 GCA_937915955.1 uncultured Pseudomonadota bacterium | reverse complement strand
TGTGGAAGACCCGATCGCCGAGGTGGACCACCTGATCCGCCCCCAGGACCCAGGCGTCGGGGAAACGCCGCGCGACCGAGCGGGCCTTCCGGAGAGCCAGCTCGCAGGCCAGCTCGGTGGGACCCGCCGCGGTGACCGACCGCTCGTCCACGTCCGGTGCCTCGCCCCGGCACGGCACGCCCGCCTGCTCCAGCAGGGTCCTGCGCCAGGGGCTGGTCGAGGCCAGAACGAGGTCCATCGGGCGTCTCCACACACCTCGCCGCACCGTGCACGCAAGGTCCCACTAGTGTAGCCTTTCCCCGGCGTTGGGCGCCGTTGACGGCCGCCCCCAAACAGTCAGAGGTCGAAGCAGCAGATGTCTTCCAGCCGTGCGGTCGGCATCGACCTGGGGACCACTTTCTCGGCAATCGCGCACGTGAACCGCCACGGCGTGCCCGAGATCCTCCACAACGCGGAGGGCGACCGGATCACTCCGTCTGTCGTCCTCTTCGATGGAGACGAGGTCATCGTCGGGAACTACGCCAAGCAGTCCGCTGTGGTGTACCCGGAGCAGGTCGTCGAGTTCATCAAGAGGCACATCGGGGATCCCGACTTCGCCTTCGAGTACCGCAACGAGTCGTACCCGCCAGAGCGCATCAGCAGCTTCATCCTGGCCAAGCTCAAGCACGACGCCGAGCTGCGCCTGGGGCACCGCATCGATCAGGCCGTGATCACGGTCCCCGCCTACTTCAACGACCACCAGCGGCAGGCCACGCTGCGCGCGGGCGAGCTGGCCGGTCTGAAGGTCCTCAAGCTCATCAACGAGCCGACGGCGGCGGCCTTCGCCTACGGGCTCAACAACAACGAGCAGAAGAAGAAGCTGCTGGTCTTCGACCTGGGCGGCGGCACCTTCGACGTCACCATCTGCCAGATCGACGGCAAGGACATCGTGGTCAACGCGACCAACGGTGACCACCAGCTCGGCGGCAAGGACTGGGACGACGCCCTCATCACCTGGGCCGCCCGGTGCTTCGAGGAGAAGCACGGCATGGATCCGCTCGAGGATCTGGCCGCCTACCATGACCTTCGCCAGAAGTGCGTGTCCGCCAAGATCAGCCTGACCCGACGCCCCAAGGTCAACCTGTTCTACGACTACAAGGGCAAGATCATGCGGCTGGAGGTCACTCGAGCCAAGTTCGAGGACCTGACCAGCGGCCTGATGCGACGGGCCGAGCTGCTCACGGACGATGTGCTCATCGACGCGGGCTTGCAGCGCGAGGACATCGACACGGTCCTCCTCGCCGGCGGGTCCACCCGCATGCCGATGGTCCGCGCGATGCTCAAGGAGCACTTCGCGCGGGCCCCCGCCACGGACATCAACCCCGACGAGTGCGTGGCCCTCGGAGCCGCCCTCACCGCGGCCATCGAGTCCGCCCGGCTGTCCGGCGAGACCCCCGACGTCGACATCCGGACCCACGACGTCACCAGCCACAGCCTGGGCATGGTGGTGTTCCGCGACGGCAAGCTGCACAACTCGCGCATCATCAGCCGCAACACGCGCATCCCCTGCGAGCAGACGCGCGACAACTACGTGACCACCCACGACGGGCAGACGACGATGGACCTGTGGCTGGTTCAGGGCGAGAACCCCGACCCGCTCGAGTGCAACGTGCTCGGTCACTTCGAGTTCTACGGCATCCCCCCGCGCCCGGCTGGCGACTCACGCCTGGCCGTCACCTACCGGTACAACGCCAACGGCATCGTCGAGGTCGAGGCGATGGATCTGCGCTCGGGCCAGACCCTCGCCCACCGGCTCGCCGCGGGCCACATCACGCTCGAGGACCTGGCCAAGAACCGCATCCCCATGCAGATGGCGCTGGTGATGGACTGCTCGGGCTCGATGTACGGCCAGTCGATCGCGGACGCCCAGGCAGCCGCCCGGGCCTTCGTCGAGCGCAGCCTCCAGCCGGGTCGGCAGCTCGCGGTCGTCGCCTTCCCCGGCGGCGTCCTGGCTCCCCCGACCTCGGAGCTCAAGAAGCTGCAGGAGGCCATCGACCACCTCACGCCGATCGGCTCCACGCCCATGGCCGAGGGCCTGCGGCACGCCCGCGATCTGCTCCGCCCCAAGGCTGGCGTCCAGCGGGTGTTCGTCGTCATGACCGACGGGCACCCGGACGACCCCGACGCGGTCACGGCCGAGGTCCACCGCGTGCGGAGCACCGGAGGGCGCGTGGTCACCATCGGCGTCGGTCCGCAGGTCCACCAGGAGTTCCTGCGAGGGCTGGCTTCGAGCCCGAACGACTACCACTTCTGCAGCGAGTCGGTGGAGCTCGAGGGAACCTTCATCAACCTCGCCACAGAGCTGAGCGCGACCTGAGGAGAGACGCATGTCCACCGAGAACGAGGTCGCCGCCCTCCGCCGCCAGGTCGCAGAGCTTCAGGACCTGCTCGAAGGCCGGAACGAGGGCGAGGTCACCCAGCAGAAGGCCTTCGACCAGCTGTACGAAGAGCTCAAGCAGTACAAGGACGACTTCATCTTCCAGGCCGAGAAGCCGCTGCTGCTCGACCTGCTGCTCTTCTACGACTCCCTGAACTGGTTCCAGGAGTCCCTCGTGAAGAAGGAGATGTCGATGGAGGTGGTGAGCGACAGCTTCCAGTACCTCATCGACGAGTTCCTCGAGGTCCTGTATCGGCGAGACGTGCTGCCGATGGAGAGCCAGGACCGCTTCGACCCCAAGACCCAGAAGGTGGTCAAGGTCGTGCCGCCCGAGGGCGAGGCCCAGGACCAGGAGGTCGCTCAGGTCCTGAAGCGGGGCTTCAACCGCGCCGAGCGCGTGCTCCGAAGCGAGGAAGTGGTCATCTACCGCGCCGCACCGAAGAGCGAATGAGCCAGACGGTTCCGCCGACCGAGATCGTCCTGGGCATCGATCTGGGGACGACGTTCTCCGCGATGGCCTACGTCGACCGGTTCGGCAAGCCCACCATCATCCCGAACGGGGACGGCCACAGCACGACCGCCTCGGTCATCCACTTCTACGACCGCAACAGCTGCGTGGTCGGAGAAGAGGCGGTGAAGATGGTCGTCGTGGACCCCACCAACGTGGTCCGCTTCATCAAGCGCAGCATGGGGGACACGGACTTCGTCCTGGACTTCTTCGGCGTCAGCTACACGCCTCAAGAGCTCTCGGCCTTCATCCTACGCAAGCTCAAGAACGACGCCGAGGAGGCGCTGGGCAAGACGATCGACAACTGCGTCATCACCGTCCCCGCCTACTTCAACAGCTCCCAGCGGGGGGCGACGGCCGAGGGCGGGCGCATCGCGGGCTTCAACGTGCTGTCGATCATCAACGAGCCGACCGCCGCGGCCATCGCCCAGGGGCTCGAACACCTGGGAAAGAACCGACGCATGCTGGTCTTCGACCTGGGCGGCGGCACCTTCGACGTCACGGTCATGGAGATTCGAGGCAACACGCTGCGCACGCTCGCCAGCGACGGCAACGCCGAGCTCGGGGGGAAGGACTGGGACGACCGCTTGCTCAGCCACGTCGCCGAGCAGTTTCGAGCCCGCTTCGCGCTGGACCCCCGCGACGATCCGCTCCCCTACCAGGAGCTCTACGAGCGCTGCCTGCACGCGAAGATCTCGCTGTCCACCAAGCCCAGAGCCGTCATCCCGGTGAACTTCCGCGGCCACCGGATGGTCGTTCAGGTCTCTCGAGAGGAGTTCGACGACATGTGCGCCGATCTGGTCGGCCAGTGCGCGGACACCTGCAACATCGTGCTCGAGAAGGCGCGCATGACCTGGGACCACATCGATGAGCTGCTCCTCTGCGGCGGCTCCACGCGCATGCCCATGATCACAGGCGCGCTGCAGCGCATCAGCGGCGGCAAGCCCCTCGCTCCAGGCATCAACCCCGATGAGGGGGTGGCCCTGGGCGCGGCTCTGGCCGGGGTGTTCCGCCACCAGCCCGACCACAGCGCGCTCAAAGCCCACCGGGCGTCCATCGCCCGGCGCAAGAACCGAGGCAGCCGTCCGGCTCCGACGCTGCCGCCCGGCGCCGAGGCCCAGAAGACGCAGGCCCGCGAGACCAACTCAGGGCTCACCCAGCTCAAGGTGACGGACGCGAGCAGCCACGCCATGGGCATCGTCGTGCTCGACGCACGTCACAACGAGCGCATCGTGAACCTGATCCCCGAGGCCTCGGCGCTGCCCGTC
>CALGIB010000491.1 GCA_937915955.1 uncultured Pseudomonadota bacterium | reverse complement strand
GTCGGGGACCCTGAGCTGGCGGACACGTTCCTTGGACTCGCCTCCCGCGAAGAGCACCCCGATCTCCCTTGGCTCGAGGCTCGGGTCCACCCCGCGCGCACGCTGGACATCGAGATGCCCGAGGGTCACGTCGCGGGTCGCAGGCTGCAGCTCGCCGCCGAGCCCGATCCGGCCAGGCGTCGGCGCGTCGCAGAGGACTTGCTCGACCAGATGGACGACCAGGCTCCTCCGGAGCTGCGCTGCACCCTGGCCCAGGCCTGCGCCGAGCTCGACGCCGGAGAGTGCGCTCGGACACAGGCGCGTCGTGCGGCTCTCCTCGGCATGGACTGCGGTCTCAGCGCGCCCTGACGAGCAGCCCGCCCTCGGTCCCGACCAGCAGCAGCCCCTCCTCGACGCTGATCTGGTGGACGCGAGGGTCCGGGGCCTCGAGCCTCTGGACCTCCTCGCCCAGGCGGTACAGGCCGTCCATCGTGCCGACGTAGAGGGCCTCGGGGGCCTTCGCCACGCTGAGGATCCAGGGGTCGACGCCGGGGATCTCGGTCCAGCTGCGCCCGTCCCAGCGCCAGACCCCGTCCCGGTAGGTGCCCGCCCAGGCCTGCTGGCCCTCGCAGGCCACGGCCATGGCCCAGTCGTCGGGCAGGCCCGAGGTCCCGTCGTGGTGGCGCCAGCTGCGACCCGTCCAGTGGCTGACCCCGGCGTCCTCGCTGGCCACCCAGGCCTGCTCGCCGCAGGCCGCGACGGCCTGGTAGCTGGTGCCGAAGACGCTCAGGCGGTGGCGTCGCCAGTACTCGCCCTCGGCCATGGAGACCGGCCCGAGCACATCGCTGACCCAGAGTCGCCCGCTGCCGCTGGCCAGGGCCGTCACGCTGTCGTGGTTCAGCCCGGGCTGCCCGCGCGGCACCCTCCAGCCCGAGGGGTGATGCTCTTCGATCACCTGCCCGTCCCAGCGCACCAGGCCGGCGCTCGTGGCGAACCAGGCCTCGTCTTCGTGCACGACCACGTCGTTCATCAGGGCGCTGGGCATGTGCTCGATGTCCCACCAGCGCTGGCCGTCGAAGCGGCAGGCGCCGTCCTCGAAGGTGGTCACCAGCAGCTCACCGCGGAAGGTGGCCGCGCCAGTGATGAAGTTGCCGCAGATCTGGCCCTCGGGGGTCAGCCGGCGGTGGCCGTGGTCGTCGACCAGGTAGAGGCCGGCTTCGGTGCCGACGGCCCAGCCCTCGGGCAGGCGCGCGAGGCTGGTGATCCGGCCGGGGACCGAGGCGGCCACGCCCTCCTCGGTGAGCACCTTGCCGTCGCGGAGCCCCCAGGCCCCGGGGTGCGCGGCGGTGGCGGGCAGGCCGACCTCCACCAGGCCGCGCTCGTCCATCGTCCAGCTCGTGAACATGCAGGCGACGCGCAGCTGATCGACGTCGGCGGACAGATCCGTGATGGGGCAGCCCAGCTCGATCACCTGCTCGCCCACGTGCAGCTGGCCGTGCAGGGTGCCGAGCACCGTCTGGCCCTGGAACACCACCGCGTCGCTGACCAGGCCTGGGGCGTCGCCGCGCAGCGCGAGCTGTTCGGGGAGCGTGGCCACCACGGTGCCGTCCAGGTTCTCGCCGGGAGCGAGGACCGTCTCCCAGCCCTCGCCGTCCCAGGCCACGGCCCCCTGGAGCTCGAAGCCGAGGGTGAGCTGCCCGAGGTGCAGGCCCACCGAGGTGAGCGAGGTGCCGGGCAGGCCCTCGTTGACGGTGGCCAGGAGCTGGCCGTCCGCGGACCATGCCTCCAGACCACCGCCCGTGGCCGCCCACAGCACCTCTCCGTCCCACAGGAGCTCCCGGATGTCGGCCGTGTTGGTGTAGACATTCGAAGTGGGCGCGGGGCCGGAATCGGCCAGCGCGGAGGCGACCAGGGCGATGGCGAGGGTCATGTTCAGCGGGCCTCGACGACGAGCTGGATGCGGTTCATGGCGCGGTCCTTGGCGACCACGGTCACCTCGGCGAAGGTGCCGGGCAGGACCACCTCGATGAGCTCCTCGTCCCGACCCCGCAGGTCCACCCGGTGGCGCTGCTCGGGGTGGCCGACGGGCTCGACGATCAGGCTGCGCAGCGGCTCGTCCGGGCGGATGAGGACGCGCGTGATGCCGTCCTCGCACACCACCTCGACGTCCAGCTCGGGCTCGGACCCGTCGATGACCAGCTCCTCGACCCAGACCTCGGTGCCGCCGTCGGGCATCGTCACGAAGGCGCGGATCTCGTAGGCGCCGTCCTGCACGTCGCGGGGGACCAGGAAGCGGTGGTACCAGCGCCCGCGCAGCTCGTCCCACTCGAGCTGGACCACGGGACCCCAGGGCAGGATCGCGATGACCTCATCGGCCTCGCGCGGCGCGTCGATGGTCAGGAGCGGGTCGCCGGGGGGCATGTAGACGCGGCTCAGGTCGCCTCCGACGGCCCTGGCCAGGTCCACGCCCTCGGGGTTCTCGACGGGCTGGAGCAAGGTCTCCATCGCGCCGCTCTCGTTGCGGACGCGGTACTCGACGGCGACGAAGCTCGTGTAGCGGGTGAGCAGGCGGTAGCTCAGGGCGGTCTCGACGATCTCGGCCTTGATCTCGGTGACCTCGCCGTGGAGCTGCTCCTGCTCCAGCGACTTCACGCGCTGTCGGCCCCAGGTGCTGGCGATGGCGGTGCCGTCGTCGACGGGCTCCAGGCGGAAGGTCTGCTCGTAGTCCTGGTGACCCTGGCGACCGCGCACCGTCACGCTGGACAGGTCGCCGTCGAAGCGGCCGACCACGCGCAGCGGGATGCCGGCGTAGAGGTCCGGGGCCCCTTCGGGGTAGGCCCCCCAGATCTCGGCGCCGTGGAAGTCCAGCTCGATGTCGGTCAGCACGGGCCTGGCGATGCGCTGGTAGAAGGCCTCGACCTTTCCCGAGGGGTCCTCGTTCAGGAGCACGTAGGTGACCTGGCCGCGCCCGAGCTCGCTCATCTGGTCGAGCAGGTAGCGGTTGACCGAGCTGCCGATGCCGAAGCTGAACAGGCGGGTGTTGCCGCGCTTGTCCTCGATGGCGGCCAGGATCTCGGTCTCGTTGCCGATGTAGCCGTCGGTCATGAAGCAGACGATGCGCTGGCGCTCGGGGTCGTAGGGGAAGTCCAGCGCGGCCTCGATGCCCGCCAGCATGTGGGTGCCGCCCATGCCCTCCATGGCCTCCACGTAGGCCAGCCCCCGCTCGATGTTCTCGGGCGTGGCGGGCAGGGGGCGCTGGGCCAGAGCGCTGGCGGTCTCGCTGAAGCGCAGGACCTGGAAGCTGTCGCCGGGCAGCA
>CALGIB010000490.1 GCA_937915955.1 uncultured Pseudomonadota bacterium | reverse complement strand
GCTCGGTCTTGCTCTTGTCCTCGTCATCGGACTTGCCGTCGTCCTCGGACGCCTTGCGGAACTCACGCACGCCCTCGCCCACCGACTTGAGCACCTTGGGCAGCTTGCCCACCCCGAACAGGATCAGGACGATGGCGAGGATGATGAGCAGCTCGCCCCACCCCGGGGCCCAGGCAACGATGGCGGGAAGCATGTGAGTCTCCAGATCAAGAGTCGAACTGCTAACCGGACTCCGGAGTCCAGGCCCCATCCTCGGTGATCCAGGCGTGCACCAGATCGGCTGGGGTGATGTCGAAGGCCGGGTTCCACACGCGCTGCCCCGCGGGGGCGATGGGCACGCCGCGCAAGGTCGTCAGCTCCTCGGCGGGCCTCTCCTCGATGGGGATGTGCGCGCCGCTGGGGCAGCGCAGATCCAGGGTCGATCGCGGGAAGGCCACGAAGAACGGCAGGTCGTGGAAGCGGGCCAGCACCGCCAACGAGTAGGTCCCGATCTTGTTGGCCACGTCCCCGTTGGCGGCGACCCGATCCGCGCCCACGATGACCGCGGACACGCGGCGCTCCCGCATCAGCGCCGCCGCCATGCCATCGGCGATGAGCGTGCAGGGGATGCCCTCGCGCTGGCACTCCCAGGCGGTCAGCCGGGCTCCCTGCAGGTAGGGACGGGTCTCGCAGGCGTAGACGTGCACCGGGCGTCCCTGGCAGACCATGCTCCGGACCACCCCCAGCGCGGTGCCCCAGCCTCCCGTCGCCAGCGCCCCGGTGTTGCAGATCGTCAGCACGTTGCCGGGCGGCATCAGCGAGGCGCCGTGCATGCCGATGGCCCGGTTGGTGCCCAGGTCCTCGTCGTGGATGGCCTTGGCCTCGGCCTCGATGCGCTTGTCCGACACCTTGTCCAAGCGCTCCAAGGCCCAGCGCAGGTTCACGGCCGTGGGCCTCGCCGCCAGCAGCAGGCTGCGCGCGCGAGCCCGAGGGACGCCGCGATGGACGGCCAGGACCATGCCGTAGGCCGCCGCGATCGCGATGGCGGGGGCGCCCCGGACGGCCATGTCGCGGATCGCCTCGGCCACATGCTCGACGTCCACGCAGCCGATCCAGTGCTCCTCGCGGGGGAGCCGACGCTGGTCGAGCAGCTCGAGCAGCCCTGGGCGGTAGCGGATGGCGGAGATCGACATGAGCCTGTCGAGGCTACACGACCCGGAGGCCGTCCCGCACCACGGCTTCCGCGCGATGGCCTCCGAGGTACTGGACCAGGCTGGCGTGGCAGACCGGCTCGCCCGGCGGGGGTCGGAACAGAGCGAGGTCCGCGGTCGAGCCGGGGCCCAGCCAGCCCAGCTCGGGCCGCCCCAGCGCCCGACCCGCCACGCGCGTGATGCCGAGCAGGGCCTCCTCGACGGACAAGCCCATCGTCAGGCAGCTCAACGTCGCGCAGGCCAGGAGGCTCCGCACGGGCGAGGAGCCCGGGTTGAAGTCCGTCGCCACCGCAAGCGGCACGCCCGCCTCGCGCAGCGCGGCGACCGGAGGCGGCGGGTCCTTGAGGTACAGCATCGCGCCCGGCAGCAGCACGGCCACCGTCTCCGAGGCCCCCATCGCCGCGACGCCGGCCTCGTCCAGGCGCTCCAGGTGGTCCGCCGAGGTGCAGCCCAGCTCCGCCGCCAGCGCCGCAGCGCCGGTGTGCTGCACCTGCTCGGCGTGCACCCTCCCCTTCAGCCCCAGGGCCAGGCCCGCCTCGAGGATCGACCGCGTGTCCTCGAGCGTGAAGGCGCCGCGGTCGCAGTAGACGTCCACGAACTCGGCCAGCACCGCGACCTGGGGCAGCACCTCGGCGATGAGGAAGCCCACGTAGCCCCGGCGGTCGGGCCTCCACTCGGCCGGCACGGTGTGGGCGCCCAGAAAGGTCGGCGAGACCCGGGTCGGCCAGCGTCGGCCGGTGAGCAGGCGCAGGCAGCGCAGCTCGTGCTCGAGGTCCAGCGCGTACCCGGTCTTCACCTCGACGTGCGTCACCCCCTGCTCCAGGAAGTGCTGCAGGCGGCCACTGAGCGAGGCGGCCAGCTCCTCGTCCGAGGCCGCGCGCGTGGCCCGAACATTCGACAGGATGCCACCTCCTTCCTCGAGGATCGTCGAGTAGGACGTGCCGCCGAGCCGGCGCTGGAACTCCCCCGCCCTGGACCCCGCGAACAGGCTGTGGGTGTGGGCGTCCACCAGGCCCGGCAGGCCCACGCAGCCTCGGCCGTCCACCACCTCGCGAGCCCTGGGCGCCTGCTCGGCCGGCCCCAACCAGACCAGCTCGCCGCCCGTGAACGCGACCGAGGTGCCGCGCCGGACACCCAGCGGCCCCTCTCCCTCGGCCATCGTGAGCAGCTCGCCGATGTCCTGAACAAGCAGATCTACCGCATCCATCGGGCTCCTCCGTAGATCCCGCCGGCCCCGGGGGCGCGGATTGCGAGTGCGCGGGGGCGCATGCTACATGAGGTGGCTTTCGTTCCCTGGAGGAACCCATGGTGTCGACCGGACTGATCCTGCTCGCCTGCACAGGCGGCAGCTACAACCAGGGCCGCGACACCCTGCTCGGGTACGACGACAGCGGGGAGGAGGCCGACACGGACACCGACGCCGACACGGACTCCGACACGGACACCGACTCGGACACGGACACCGACGTCAACTGGGAGGGCGACTGCGGCAACTACTACGACCCGGTCGACATCACCGGGTGGACCCGCGAGTACACCCTCCTCTCCGGCACGGACGAGGGCAGCGAGAGCCAGACGGGCCGCGGCGAGGTCGACGGCTTCTACGTCACCGACACCCACCTGAAGCTCGGCTGGATCAGCGACTGGACGGGCGAGGTCGTGGCCGGCTGCAACACCGAGGGCGACGGACTGTACCTGGTCGAGGACCCCTACGACTACCTGGTCAGCGCCTTCGGCAGCTTCGGCATCTACGGCATGGCCCGGAACACCTACACGCCCACGCCCCGCTACTTGCCGCGGCAAAGCCAGGTCGGCCAGATCGGCTCGTGGAACTACGAGTACACCATCGTCATGATGCAGACGGACGAGACGACGGGCGCCGAGTCCGAGATGATGACCGTGGACGTGGTCGGCACCTACCTGGAGCTGGGCGACAAGGAGATCGACGTCGCGGGCACGCCGTTGACGGCCTACCGCCTGACGAACACCTACTCCATGTCGTCCGAGGGCGCCTTCGGTGGCGTCTTCGGCGCCTTCGAGGCCTCTGGCTTCGTCGATCAGTACTTCGTGCCCGGCATCGGGCTGGTCTACGAGTCCAACGTCCAGGACAAGAGCGACGGCACCACCCACACGCTCGAGAAGACCCTGACCAGCTACACCGGCCTCAGCGCCATCACCCCCTGAGCCCCGAGTCCCCACGATGACCCTGCTCCTGCTCTCCCTGCTGGGATCGCCTCAGGCCAACGACGGCTCCAAGGGCTTCGGAATCTGGCAGGTGGATCCCACCTACACGACCGGGAACCTCGAGTTCTTCCTCGAGATCTACGTCGACCCCGAGGCCTTCCCCGGGCAGGTGAAGCCCACCGAGGCGGACGGATCCGGGATGGGCGAGCTGCGGATCCAGAACACCAGCACGACCTTCGAGTACATCTCGGTCAACGGCGTCAAGATCGGGCGCCTGGGCCCGCTGACCACGGCCCGCGTCAAGGGCCTGGCGGCCGGCACCTACGACGTGACCATCCAATACCCCCACGGCTTCGTCTATACGAAGTCCATGCACACCGTGGCCAGCGACGCGGGGGTGGGGCTGGTGCGCGACCCTTCGGTCGGGCCCGTCGAGATGCCCGTCCCGGCCGAGGTGCCCGCGGCCGTTCAGGCCCTGCGGGAGCGCGAGCGGGCCGAACAGGCCGAGCCGGAGAAGAAGGTCGGGAGCTCCGAGAAGAAGTAGGTCCCGCTCAGGGCCGGATCAGAAGACGATCCAGCTCTTCTCTTCGATCTGACCGCAGTCCGAGCCGGTGACCTCGAAGCTGTTGATGTTGCACAGCGTGTGGTCGGACTCTCCGACCTCCAGCTGCGCGTCACCGCCGGGGGGCAGCTCCTCTTCGTCGCCCGAGTCGGTCGAGAAGCGCAGGGTCACGGCCGTCTCGTCGCCGCACTCGTCCGTGGCGTTGAAGCCGACCCGCTCACCGGTGGTGACCTGCACGCCCGGGACGTCGTCGTCCTGGAGCGCGCGGCCGCCGCGGCCGGACTCCATGGCGTAGGCCAGCTCGTCGCTGTCGCGCTGGGTGACCACGAAGCCCGCGGAGCCCGCCTCGCTGCCGGGGCGATAGGTCAGGGTGACCTCGTCGCCGGGCTGCACGTCGATCGCCGGGGTGACGTCGCCCAGGCTGCGGCTCTGCCAGCGGTAGCCGACGGCCCAGGTGATGCCTTGGTCGTCCTGGACCATCAGGACCCGGGAGGGGGCGGACCAGCAGGGGTCGACGTTGCCGACCTGGCCGTGATCCGAGGCGTCCGAGACGACGCGGCCGTCGATGGTCCAGGCGCCGCCCTGCTGGAACTCCCAGGCGCGGTCGCCGATGTCGCTGCCCAGGCAGACGACGCTGGTGCCGACGTGGCCGAAGCCGTCCTGGAGCACCGGCTGGGTGGCCAGCCCGGCCATCCCGAGGCTGGCGGGGCCGCAGGCCGCGAGCGTGGCGAGCCCGACGAGCGAGACGA
>CALGIB010000489.1 GCA_937915955.1 uncultured Pseudomonadota bacterium | reverse complement strand
CGTCCGGGAAGTGGTCGCAGAAGCTGCCCGTGTCCGAGCCGCACCAGCCCGAGCCGAAGCCGCAGGCCATCGACGTGCTGTTCATGCCCATCACGCTGGGGTCCCAGGAGAAGCCGATCTCGGTGCTGCTGGGCGTGGTGATGGTCGGCTCGGCGAGCTTCACGAAGCCGCCGTCGTAGCCCTGCAGCTTGGCCGTGCCGGACTGGTAGACCATCCGGTAGTAGCTGTAGTCGGCGCTGCTGGCCACGCACCACATCTCGACGAAGGCGCCGCTGTCGTAGGGCTGGTCGGACTCGACCATCAGCTCGAACCGGGTGTCGTCGGCCCGGTAGCTGGCGTTCACGAAGTCGAAGCTGTACCCGAGCGCGTCGCCCGTCGGGTCGTTGGTGGGCGCCACGCTGAGCCAGGGCAGCTCACCCAGGACGATCTCCAGCGAGGAGCTGTAGGACTGCTTGGAGTCCGTCAGGGTCAGCTCGATCATCACCGTGTCGCCCAGGCTGGCGCCGGCGTCGACGGTGACCTCGGCCTCGGCCGAGCGCGTGGTGCCGACGGACATTGAGCCCATCGTGTCCTGCTCGCCGGTGGTGGTCGCCGAGGCCGTCGAGGCCGCGCCGATCGAGGGCGTCGCGCGCACGATGCCCGAGGTGTCCAGGTCGCCGACGTTGGTCAGCTCGATGTCGATCACCGCGGTCTCGCCAGGCTCCAACAGGCCGTCGTCGTCGCCTCCTGTGCGGTCGTCGATCTCCACCGAGGTGACCTTGAGCACTGGCCAGGGCACCTCGAGGGTCACGGGCACGCTCCAGCTCTCGACGCCGTCGTCCAGCTCGAGGGTGAGCGCCAGCGTGCTGCTGTCGAGGTGGTCCGGGGAGACCTCGAGGCCGAAGCCGCTGGCGATCAGGGTCTCTCCGCCCTGCCAAGGCGAGGCGCTGAGCTGGAAGGGTCCGCCCGAGGTGATGTTCACGCTGGCGTCGCCGCTGAGCAGCTCCGCGCGGACGCCGTCGGCCGTCTCGGCGCCCAGGTTTCGCAGCTCGATCTCGAGCGAGGCGATGTCCCCGGGGGCGAGCTGGCTGGGGTCGGTGTCGGCGCTGACGAGCGCGGGATCCGGGGGCTCGGGCAGCCAGATCAGCTGCTCCTCGCCAGCGGTGAGCACCGGCAGATCGGTGGCCTGCCAGGTCGTCTCGTCGTGGTCGATCTCGAAGCTGTCCACGGTGCCCGCGGCCCCGGCCGTCACCAGGGCCCACCAGCGCAGCTCGCCGGGGCCCGGAGGCAGCGCCTCGTGACGATCCGTGAGGTCCACGGCCACGGAGATCGCCCCCGCGTCCGCCAGCCCGGAGTAGACCTGCTCGGACCAGCTGGGGTCGTCGGGGTCGCCGACGCCGAGCTCGACCTGGACCAGCGCCGCCTCGAGGATGCTGAGCTCGACCCGCCCCTCGGAGGGCAGACCCACGACCATGTCCTGCTCGAAGACCCAGCTGTCGGTGCCGTCGTCCGCGGTGAAGACCAGCGGCAGGTAGGCGTTGTCGGGCCAGGCCTCGTCGACCTCGAGCTCGAACTCGGCCAGGACGGTGGCCCCGGCGCCGACGGCCTCGGTGGTGACGGCCTCGACGTCCAGGGTGCCCGCGCCCTCGGGCAGCGCGAGGCTGACCGTCAGCGCCCCGCCCGAGAGCTCGACCGTGTTGGACAGCGCCAGGGTCAGCGTCGTGGACTCGCCAGGCCGGACGGGGTCCGGGGACCAGCTCAGGTCTGCGTCCAGGTCGATGGTCGACGAGCGCACGCTGACGTCGTCGATGTACCAGTCGTCGGCGTACTCGCCCTGGTAGCGCCAGGCGAGGTAGACCGCCTGGTTGCCGGCGAAGGCGGACAGGTCCACGACGGTGGAGCGGCTCCATGCGTCGGCCAGCGGCGCCTCGAGGGCGACCACCTCGACGTAGTCGCCGTCATCGGGCAGGCGTGAGCCCGTCGAGGCGTAGAGCACGTGGTTGGCGAAGCCCACGCCCTGACCGTATTCCCAGAACGTCAGCTGGACCTGATCCGTCGAGGACAGGTCGATGGCCGGCGAGATCAGCCAGTCGTCGAGCGGGGAGACGCCCTCGACGCCGCGGTCGTGAACGACGCTGGTGACGCCGCTGTTCGCCCTGGCCTCGCCCAGCTCCCAGACGTAGCCGGGGAAGCCCGAGGAGTCGTTGGCCCAGCCCAGGTTGTAGAGGTCCTCGCCGTCGGGGGCCTCGAAGTCCTCGGTGAAGGGCAGCGGGGCGCCCACCACGCCGACGTCCAGGTCGAAGGGCTCGTCGATGTCCTCGGGCAGGTAGGCCACCCCGGGGATCTCGCCCAGGTCGGTGGCCTTGACGTAGTACTGGAGTCCGGGATCCTCGACGTCCACGCCGGGGATGGTCCCGCTCCAGTGGGTGCCGGCCTCGGACTCGGTCAGCTCGATGCTGGACCAGAAGCTGCCGCCGCGAGACCGGTAGGTGACGATGACGCGACCGACCCCCTGGTCGTCCTCCGCGTCGAGCTCGATGACGACGTCATCACCGACCAGGAAGGGCCCCTCGGGCGGGCTGTGCGTGATGACCGGGCCGAGGATGGGCTCGGCGCTGTCCTGCCCGTCGCCGTTGCAGGCCAGGAGCGCGAAGAGGATCACGCACCCTCCTGCAGGCACGTGGGCGGACTGGTCAGCTCCTCGACCGCGGGGCGCGGCGGGGGCCCGTCGGGGAAGTCATCGCCCTCGTACAGCCAGCAGTAGGTGGCGCACTGGTAGCTGATGATGTTGCCGTTGAAGTCGCCGATCGGAAGGCAGCCGAAGCCCGCCGGGCAGTCGGTGTCCGTGCCGCACTCGACGCCGCAGTACTGGTAGCCGCCGCCGAAGTTGACGCAGAGGTTCCCGCCACCGCCGCAGTCCGTCTCGTCGCTGCAGGATCGGCAGTAGTAGCCGCCGGCGTCGTAGCACTCCCCGTTGGCGGCGTTGCAGTACTCACGGAAGTCGCAGTCCAGCTGGGTGTCCCGGCAGCCGCGATCCACGCACTGACGGGCGTCGACGTTGCACTCCATGCCCGGGTAGCAGTCGCTGTCCTCGGCGCAGCCCTCGAGGCAGGTGCGGTCCTTACAGTACTCCTCCATGCCGCACTGCTCGGAGGTCGCGCAGGGAATCTCCTTGCACTCGCCCTCGAAGCAGACCTGGCCGAAGGGGCAGCTGGTGGTCTCGTCGCACTGGACTTCGGGCTCGCAGCCCATGAGCGCCAGGAGGATCACTCCGCACCCCCCGCGTCGGTCTCTTGCTGGCTGGCACCGGTCGCCAGCACCTCGTAGGAGATGGTGATGTAGTGCTCGGGCGAGGGCGCCTTGCCGTCCCGGAAGCGGATGCTGTTGCGCTCGCGGATGTAGTCGAAGTCCTCGTCCAGCACGAGGTCGCGCAAGAAGGTGGCGTCGTCGGCGGTCTCGTACTCGGCGCCCTCGAGCGTGGTCTCGTCGGGCAGCTCGGAGAGCTCGAACTCGACGGCCAGGCCGCTCAGGTGCAGGCCCAGGTCTCGGGCGAGGCTGGAGAAGTCCTCGTCGCAGATCGACTCGACCAGGCCCTCGGTGCGGTCGGCGAGGTCGATGTAGCGGCTGCCGTAGTCGGCGGTGCCGTCCGGCGAGGAGCAGCTGGGCTGGCCGTCGAACTCGGGCTCGGTGGGGCCGACCACGGCGGAGATGTTGAAGCGCTGGTGGTCACGGAAGGCGCCCTCGCCCTTGAGATCCGTGAAGTAGCGCAGGTAGTCGTCGACCTTGTAGGGGCTGTCGTCGTC
>CALGIB010000488.1 GCA_937915955.1 uncultured Pseudomonadota bacterium | reverse complement strand
AGCTCGCCCGGCGGCGGGGGCGATCCGGCGATCCACTCGAGCGTCATGCCCAGCAGCGCGAAGTGCAGGAGCACCGGCTCGGGTGAGCCAGCGTTCAGCACGATGTTCAGGGGGTTTCCGTCTCCCAGCACGGTGAACCAGGGGCCCCCGTCCCGAAGCTGGTAGCGCACACAGTAGGGACCCAGCTGGTCGCCTCGGGTGGCCTTGGCCCGGAGACCGGCGACGTCGATCTCGTCGTTGCCGTGGCCGGCGTTGACCAGCACCAGGTTCGAGCGGGCGCTGCGGAGGTGGTCCACCGTGATGGCGCCGTTGCAGCCCGTCACGGTCACCGCCACGTCCGCTCGCTCGAGGCCCTGCTCCAGGCCCGGAGTGGGGAAGCCGTCGTAGCTGGCGACCAGGCGCCGGATCGGGTCGATCTCGACCACCTCGACCGAGGCCCCGCCGGCCCGCGCATAGGACGCGAGGCCCTGACCGACCGGGCCGTAGCCGACGACCAGGACCCGGCGGCCGGACAGGTGCATGCCCGTGATGCGGGTGATGCTGGGCCAGAGGCCCTCGCCCACGCCGTGACGGTTCTCGACGTTGGCCTTCAGCTCGGTGTCGTTGATGTTCACCACGCCGAAGGGCAGCTGATGCTGACGCATGCGGTTCACGCCGGTGCGGGTGATCTCCACCGCGCCGCGGATCTGGCCGGACTGCTCGGGGTGCTTGCGCAGCAGGGTGTCCAGCAGCTCGAAGCCGACGTCCGCGATCAGGTCGGGCTGGTGCTCCAGCGTGGCCCGGTAGCGGTCGTGGTGGTCCCGGTCGCGTCCGTGCTCGACCAGGATGCCCTGCTCACGCAGCAGCTCGACGACGCTGGCGTCGGTGGTGTTGACGTTGGCCGCGCAGACGACCCAGCGGCCGCCGCCCAGGCTGAGCTCTCGGAGCAGCGCCGCGGTCAGCGTGGTGAGGTGCGCGTTGACGGCGACCGTCATGCCCTCCCAGGGCCGAGCCCGAGCCCAGCGCAAGCCCAGCTGCGGCAGCAGCGGGAAGAAGGTGTTGATGCGGTCGACCTTGGCGGCGGCTTCGGTTGCGCGGTCCACGTGTCCTCCAGCACCGACGGGCTAACCTCCGCCTCGATGTGGTGCCTGAGCCTCAGCCTGGTCTTCGCCGGCCAGCCCGATCGCAGCCTCAGCGACGAGCTCTCCGCTCGGATCGCGGCGCTGGAGCTGTCCCTCGGCCGGGGTGAGGAGGAGGGGCTGCGGCTGGAGCTGGCCTGGGCGCGCATGGAGGCGCTGCAGCCCGAGGCGGCTGTGGACCTCGTGCAGCCCCTGCTCGTCCAGGAGCGCGCGCACCCCGGGGCTCGTATGCTCCGGGCCCGGGCCTGGGGCTGGCTAGGCGATCCCGATCGTGGCCTGGCCGAGCTCGAGCTGATCCGTCACCTCCAGCCCGGTCACGTCCCCAGCGAGGCCGAGCGTCGCCTGATGGACGCCCTGGCCCAGGCCCGGGCCATCCAGAAGACCCAGGCCGACCAGGGCGAGGCCGCCGAGCGCGTGCGCGACTGCCTGAGCGGCCTGACCTCGGGCCAGGCCTTGACGTCCTGGAGTGGTTGCCTGGACCCCCAGCTGGCCGGGGACCTGGTGCGGAACCTCGATGAGGAGCAGCACGTCTGGGCCGCCGAGCAGTTCTCTCGGAGCCTGGCCGAGCAGCTGTTCAGCAACGCCTGGATGGAGCCGCGAGGCAGCCAGGTGGTCGCCCACCTCGACGGCCGCCTGGAGGTCTGGGTCTGGTCCGAGGTGCACGTCGATCAGGGGCTGTTCGACACGCTGATCGCGGGAGGCCTCTGCGCCTCGAGCTGCTCGGACCTGCCCCTGGGGACGGCCTGGCGGCGCCTGGACGCCTCGGGTCGAGGAGAGCTGCTGCGCGCCAACGCCGGGCGCAGCCTGTGGCAGCTGCAGGGCTTCGTGCTCGCGCTGGGCGAGGAGGGTCGCTTCCGGGACGTCATCCTGCTCAGCGGCGATCCGGCCGTCGAGAACCTGGGCAGCACCCTCGGCGACCCCACCTGGCGGAACACCCTGCTTGGCCTGGACGTGCCCGGTGAGGGCGACGTCGAGGCGCCGGTGAGGCAGGCCCCCGAGGACCTTCAGGGCTCGCGCGAGCTGCTCTACCGGGCGCTCACGGCCCTGGCCGTGCTGCTGCTGCTGGGGCTCTCGGTGTGGATCTGGCGCGGCGGGAAGCCCGAGCCCGGGGCCTAGCGGTGCGGGCTCACCGCGGCGCGGGCGTGGCCTCGACCCTGAGCTCTAGCTGAGCGCGGAGCTCAGGGGCCGCCAGCAGCGAGAGCACCTCGTCGTAGCAGGCCCGCAGCGCATCGCCGCGCTCGGCGGGGTCGTCCAGCCGGTGGCGGGTGGGCTCGTCGAGGCAGGGCTCGCGCCTCCAGTGCTCCTCGGCGCAGGCGCTCAGCTGGGTGGTCATCAGACCCAGCATCTCGCTGTGCTGCTCGACGAGCGCGACCGTGGAGCCGGAGCTGACCTGGACCTCGACGGCCCGGGGGGTGGAGACCACGCCCTCGTCGCAGGGCAGCTCGAAGACGGGGCCGGCGCCCACGGCCCAATTGCGTGGGTTCGAGCCGCGCGCGCGCAGGACCTCGTGCTCGACCCCGCTGCAGAGCCCGGAGTCCTGCTCCTCCAGACAGCGCAAGGCGGCTCGGTAGTCCTCCGCCGGGTCGGCCGGCTGGTCCGCTCTGCTCACGCTGCCGGCGTAGAGCAGCGCCGACTGCCCGCACCAGGTCGCGCGGATCCGGCCCATGCCCAGGTCCTCGACGCGCAGGGCCGCGCCGGTGGCCTCCGCGCAGGCTCCCGAGAGGCCCTTGGCGGGTCCGCTCAGGTCCCAGGCCGGCACGTCGCCGTCCTTGGCGCTGGTCACCCGGGTCGCGGTGATAGCGCCGCCGTCGGGCAGGCGTATGGCCCAGGTGCTGCCTCCGTCCCGGAAGGTCAGCGCTCGGCCCTCGGCGTCGGCGAACACGGCCATGCGGTCCTGGCCGATCAGCAGGGTCCGACCGTCGATGACCGAGGGCAGCAGCAGAGGCCGCGCGGGAGGCGGCGTGAGCTCGGCGCAGCCCAACAGGATCAGCAGGCTCATACTCGGAAGACCTCGCGGATGACGCGCTTGACGACGCCCGGCAGCGCCACGTAGGTGGGCGCTGTGAAGCGTCGGCCGCGGCCCGCTCGGGCCATGCCGATGCAGGCCTTGTTGCCTTGGGGGAGGGAGCGGCCGAGCTGGACCACGTGCAGCTGCGGGTAGCGCCCCGCGACTCGGATGGGGTCCCAGCCGACGTTGGCGATGCCGTCCGACAGCAGCAGGCCGACCCGCTCGCGACGCCGAGAGCGACGGAGCTGCTCGAGCCCCGCCTCCAGGCCGGCCGAGATGTGGGTGTAGCCCTGGGCCGGCACCATCAGGACGCGTCGGATGAGGTCGCGGATGGGCAGCTCCTCGCCGAGGCGGACCAGGGTGTGCGCGTTGGTGTCGAAGGCCACGACGGCGACGCTCTCGAGCTTCATGCGCAGGATGGCAGCTGCCACCGCGACGAGGGCGATCTTCTCGCCCGTCATCGACAGGCTCATGTCCAGGATGGCCACGACGTCGGCGTCCCGGGGCTCGGGG
>CALGIB010000487.1 GCA_937915955.1 uncultured Pseudomonadota bacterium | reverse complement strand
CCGTCCGGGCTGACCAGGGCGTCCAGGTCGTCGCAGTCGGTGGCGTCGGCCACGTAGCCCTCGGCCCCCTCGCAGGACTGCACGCCGAGGGCGGCGTCCCCGAAGCCGTCGCCGTCCACGTCCGGGTACCAGACATCGCCGATGCTGTCGTCGATCTGCCCGTCGCAGTCGTCGTCGACCTCGTTGCAGGACTCGACGGCCCCGGGGTTCACCAGCGCGTCGCCGTCGTCGCAGTCCTGGTCCCGGTCGTAGCCGTCCGCGTCCAGATCGTCGTCGGGCGTGCCCTCGTCGCAGTCGTCGTCGAAGCCGTTGTAGGGCGTCTCGGCGTTGCCCGGGTAGACCGAGGAGTTGCTGTCGTCACAGTCGCTGTCCTCGTCCACGCCATCTCCGTCGGCGTCGACGGCGGCGGGGGGCTGGGAGTCCAGGACCTCGCCCGAGTCGGCGGGCAGGTCCTTGTTGCGGCAGGCGAACAGCGCGAGGAGGAGCGTCATGGGGCGAGGATAGCGCCTGAGCGAGCGGGTGAGTTAGAACGCCGGGATGCAGCCCCTCGACCCCAAAGTGACCTGGCTCTGGCGCGCCCAGGCGGCCCTCCGGATGCTGATGTTCTGGGGGCCGATCGCGGCCGGCGCGGGCTACGGTGCCAGCACCCTGGGCGGGGCCGCGGTCGGCCTGATCGTAGGCGCCGCGATGCTCGTGTTCTTCCTGGCCCTGGCCATGGTCTGGCCGGCGCTGCAGTACGAGCACTTCCGCTACGCCATCCGGGACCACGACCTGCTCGTGCAGCGCGGCGTGCTCTTCCGCCGGCGCAGCTCCATCCCGCACAGCCGGATCCAGCACGTCGACACCCAGCAGGGGCCCGTCGAGCGGCTCTTCGGGCTGTCCAACGTGGCCGTCTACACCGCCGCCGGCATGTCGGCCGACGGCTCGATCCCGGGGCTGGCGACCGAGCTGGCCGAGGCCATTCGGGACGAGCTGGCCCGCCGAGGCGGGGACGATGGCGTCTGATCACCCGCCCGAGGACAAGCCCCCTGTCCGCCGACGACGCGGCGACGAAGAGTGGGAGCAGCTGGCTCAGCAGGTTCAGGCCGAGATCGACGAGGGAGAGGACGACGAGGACGTCGGGGACGACTCGACCGAGCTGTACGAGGAGCTCGACCTCGAGGAGGAGGCCGCGATCGAGGCGATGTCGCCCGAGGCCGCGGCGCGCTTCCACGCCTTCGTGGATCCGCCCACCGAAGAGGAGCTGCTGCTGGACCCGGCCACCGAGGAGGTCGGCCTCATCGACCTGGACGAGCCCGTGGGCAACTGGGTCGAGCACCCCGGCGAGCTGACCCCGGCCAAGGTGCCCGAGCCGGCGCTGCCCTGGCGCGGCCTGCACCCGGCCTCGGTCGTGGTGAACCTCCTCCCCCGCACCTGGCGCGTGCTGGTCGGCTTCTGGCCCCTGCTGCTGGCGATCGCGCTCGGCGTGGGCACGACGGACAGCTTCAGCGCCGACTCCCTGCTCTGGATCCTGCTGTTCATCGGCTCGGGCGGGTTCTCGACGGTCGTGCACTTCCTGACACTGCGCTACCGCGTCCACGAAGGCCGGCTCGAGATCAAGCAGGGCCTGCTGAACCGACAGGCGCGCACCATCGACCCCGCGCGCATTCAGAACGTCGGCCTGGTGCGGAACATCTTCCACCGCTGGGCGGGCCTGGTCGAGGTCCGGGTCGAGACCGCTGGCGGTGTGCGGACCGAGGGCCTGCTGAGCGCCCTGGCCCAGCGCGACGCCGACGAGCTGATGGCCGCGCTCGACGCGCTCCGGGGCCGCGAGCGCCCCGCCGAGGGCCAGCAGGATCAGGCCGAACCGCTCCTGCAGCTCGGCGTCGGCGAGCTGGTGGCCTACGGCCTGTCCCGCGGTCGCGTGGGCCTGGTCGCGGGTCTGTTCTGGGTGGGCTGGGAGGTCATGATCCTGCTGTCGCCCGAGCAGACCGAGCTGGCGCTCGACAACACCAGCCCGGTGCTGCTGGGGGGCCTGGTGCTGCTGGCGCTCGCCGCGAGCTGGGCCGCCTCGGGGCTGATGGCGCTGATCCGCCACTTCGGCTTCAAGGTGTTCCTGGACGAGCGCGAGGGGCACCTGCGCAGCCGCGAGGGGCTGTTCACCGAGCGCAAGGTCGAGATCCCCCTGCGCAAGGTGCAGCTGGTCGGCACCGACGAGCCCTGGGTCCGCCGCCTGATGGGCTTCGGCACCGTCTCGGTGGAGACCGCCGGGCTGGGGTCGGTGCGCGAGGGCGTGGCCGCCGCTGAGCTGGTGGTGCCCATGGTGGACCGCGAAGACCTGATCCGCATCGTCCGGGTCGCGATCCCCGAGACCACGGTGGACCCCTGGCAGGACAAGCTGGCGCCGGCCCATCCGCGCGCCCTCTACAGGATGATCGTCGCGGGGCTGCTGAAGTGGAGCGTCCTGGGCGCCATCATC
>CALGIB010000486.1 GCA_937915955.1 uncultured Pseudomonadota bacterium | reverse complement strand
CCTCGCGGGCCGAGCTGCACGCCGCGGAGCCGTCCCGGGTGGCTGGGAACACCGCCAGCACGCCGTCGCCCAGGAACTTGAGCACCTCGCCGCCGTGGCCCTGGACCACCGAGACCATCAGCTCGAAGTGATCGTCCAGGACGCCCAGCAGGTCCGGCGCGGACAGCTCGTTGGACAACCTCGTGAAGCCCCTGACGTCCGAGAACCAGACCACGGCGCGCAGCGTCTGCCCCTGGCCCCGGCGGACCTGACCACGAAAGACCCGCTGCCCCGCGTCGCGGCCCAGGTAGGTCTGGAGCAGCGAAGAGGTGACGAGATCCTGCGCCAGCGGCTGCAGGACAGCGGAAATAATAGGAACGATCTCAATAAGTTGATCGATTTCCGAGGCGCTGAAGCCCAGCTCGTGCCGGGTCGCGAAGGTGAAGCCCCCCACCCACTCGCCCCGGAAGTGCAGGGGAAGGGCCAGGAAATCGGTGTAGCCCATGCCCCACAAGTCACCGAGATCGCTCACAGATGGGCCGCTTCCGGCGTCCTCTCGGCGCACCCGGACCTGGTCCGCCCCGAGCTCCAGCCGCCGGATGGGCGTGTCCCCCTGGGCCAGCCGCTCGATGCTGGCGTGATCCAGCTGCCGGAAGACCACGGGCGCCTCAGCCGTCCAGACCCAGTACCAGGCCGCCGCCTGGGGATGCAGCACCTTGGTGCCGACCCAGATCCGGTCCACGGGCAGCGTGGCCCGAAGGCGCGGGCCCAGCTCGATCAGCAGCTCCTCGATCGTGGAGCAGCAGCGCCCTCGGTCCAACAGCCAACGCGACAGCTCCTGCATGGCGCTCTCTCCTCCGGGATCGGGACGCTACCTCACTGCTCTCCGCGGCTCTGGCGCTTCTTCTTCTCCCGCCGCTTGCGGTCCTTCTCCTTGGCCACCACCGCGTCGTGGCTGAGGTGGTCGGCCTCGTGTCGCCCCACGAAGGCCCGATATCGCCCGCGGTAGTCCGTCAGACCCTGAGGCGTGATCTCGATGACGCGGGTGGCCAGGCGGTCGACGAACCAGCGGTCGTGGCTCACGAAGATCAGCGTGCCCTCGTAGGAACGCAGCGCGCGGGCCAAGGCGCTGATGCTCTCGATGTCCAGGTGGTTGGTGGGCTCGTCCAGCACCATCACCGTGGCCTCGCGCACCGCGAGTCGGGAGAACAGCAGCCGCGCGGCCTCTCCGCCGCTGAGGTTCTTGACCTTCTTCTCCCCCTCGTCCCGGGTGAACAGGACCGCCGCCAGGCGGGAGATGACCGCGCCCAGTCCCTCGGTGGGGCAGGCCTCCCACAGCGAGGAGGTCAGCGTCTGCTCCGGGTCGCCCAGCGCCTCGTGGTGGTCCTGGGGGAAGTAGGCCACGTCCGCCTCGTGCCCCCAGCCGTACTCTCCGGCGTCCGCCGCCAGCTCGCCGACCAGGATCTTGAGCAGCGTGCTCTTGCCCGCGCCGTTGGGCCCGATGATGGCCACGCGCTCGCCGCGGGAGATCTCGAAGCTCACGTCGGTCAGGACGGGGTGGTCGAAGGCCTTGCTGATGCCGACGGCCTTGAGCACGTCCTTGCCGCTCTTGCGCCGCTGCGCGAACCGGAACGCCGGCTCGCGGCGGCTGGTGCGCGGCAGGTCCTCGATGACGATCTTCTCGACGCGCTTGGCCCGGCTGTTGGCCTGCCGGGCCTTGCTGGCCTTGGCCTTGAAGCGCCGGATGAAGGCCTTGTGGTCGGCGATCTCCTTCTCGCGCTTGCCGATCTCCTTCTCCAGGCGCTCCCGCTCCTCCTCCTTCTGCCGCACGAAGGCGCTGTAGTCGCCCTTGTAGACCATGACCCGCTCGTAGTCGACGTCCAGGATGTGGGTGCAGACCCGGTCCAGGAAGCGCAGGTCGTGGCTGACCACGACGGTGCAGCCGGCGTAGGCCTCCAGGAAGCCCTCGAGCCACTGGATCGCCAGGATGTCCAGGTGGTTGGTGGGCTCGTCCAGGAACAGGATGTCCGGCTCGGCCACCAGCGTCTGGGCCAACAGCGCCCGCAGCTTGTAGCCACCCGAGAGCGCCGACATGGGCAGCTCGTGCTTGTCGGACGGGATGCCCAGCCCCTCCAGCACCTCGGCCGCGCGGTTCTCGAGCGTGTAGCCGTCGAAGCGCAGGACGATGTCCTCGAGCTCCACGTAGCGGTCCTCGTCGAAGTGGTCGTGCGCGGCCTCGAGCAGCGCCTCCTTTTCGTTGATCGCCTGCCACAGCACGGCGTTGCCCATCATCACGACGTCCAGGACGCGCGTCGTCTCGTAGCGGAAGTGGTCCTGGTCCAGCACGCCGACGCGGCAGTTCCTGGGCAGGCTGACCTCGCCCGCCGAGCTGTCCTCCTCGCCCGAGAGGATGCGCAGCAGCGTGGACTTGCCGCTGCCGTTGGCGCCGACGATGCCGTAGCGCTGGCCGCGGTCGAGCTGGAGGTTGCAGTCGGTGAACAGGGTCTGGTCGCCATAGCTCATGGCGAGATCGGTAGCGGTCAGCATGCGCCCTGATAGCGCCAAGGCAGAATGCGTCAACTGGAGACCCGACCATGCACGCGCTTGTCCTCGCCCTCGCCTGCCGAAGTGACCCCAAGCAGCGACAGCAAGGACAGCTCGACAGCGACCCCCAGCAGCAGGACAGCCCCGACGACACCAGCACGCCGGAGCACCAGGACGGCGACGGCGACGGCTACGCGGTCGAAGACGACTGCGACGACGACGACGCCCAGGTGAACCCCGGCGCGCAGGAGACGCCCTACAACGGCGTGGACGACGACTGCGACGAGGGCACGCTGGACGACGACCTCGACGGTGACGGCTTCGTTCGGGCGGACGACTGCGACGACCAGAACCCGCTGAAGAACCCGGACGCCGAGGAGATCTGGTACGACGGCGTCGACCAGGACTGCGACGGCGCCGACGACTACGACCAGGACGGCGACGGCGACGTCGCGCTCGACCACGGCGGCACGGACTGCGACGACCAGGATGCCGACCGCTACGGCGGGCAGGGCTGTCGCCCCGAGACCGACGCGGAGTTCGCCGGCTCCGAGACCCTGAACACGGACATCTCGGGCGCCTTCTCCGACCTGGTCTACGCCTCCGACGGGGCGCTCTACCTCTGCACCCTCATCTCGGGGACGGACTACGTCTACGTGTACGAGGACACCGCTCACACCAGCACGCTGTCCGGCTACAGCAACTGGAACATGAACGCCATCGCGCTGGACACCAGCAGCGCCGGCGAGGTGGTGGTCGGATACACCTCGGGAGCCAGCCTGGGCTACGAGAGCGCCGGCTCCCTGCCGGTGCTGGCGGGCGGCACGGCGGCGGCGGGCGGGTCCTACGCCAACAGCTACATGGCGGCCTCCCCGAACTCGCTGGCGGTGGACTCGAGCGGCTGCATCTGGGCCACGAACTTCGCCGGCTCAGGCAGCCTGAGCTGCGTCCTCGGCGACGGATCCCACACAGACTACACGATCGGCGCGAGCTATCTGGACGCCGTGGGGCTGGACAGCAGCGAGACCGTGTACGTCGTCGACGGAGACACGATCTACAGCTTCGAGCCCGCCAGCGAGACCCTCACCAGCGTCTACACCGCGGACGCCGAGATCCTGGACTTCGTCTTCGACTACAACGACGAGCTCTACCTCGAGACCACCCACGACGAGGTCTGGAAGGTCGCCGCCGACGGCTCGGCCAGCGTGCTCGGCGCGGTGTCCGGCGACGGGCGCCTGGCCATCCACCCGGCGGGCAGCCTGGTCCGGATGATGGCTGACCCGGTCAACGCCTCCAGCTTCGAGGCCTGGACCCTCGAGTGAGCGCGCCCTCCGAGCTGATCACCCGGGGTTGGTCCTACGTCGCCCGCCCCGACGGCACGCTGCGGCGGCGCGCCGTGGGCTCCCGGGGACGGGTCGAGGTGCTCGACTCCAGCGGCCTGGGCCTGCCGGCTGCCAGCCTGGTGCGGGCGGCGTCGGCCGCCGGGCGTGCCCTGGAAGCCCTCGAGATCGTTGCGCCTCTTCGCGTGGAGCTGGGCCCGGCGAGGACGGTCGCAGGCCTGCTGGACGGGGCGCTCCACCTGGACGGCGCCGCGCTGGGTACGACACCGCTGGAGCCCTTCGAGGCGCGGGTCCTCGAGCTGCTGAGCGCCTGGAGTCCCAGGCCACGGAGCGCGCCCGTGGACCTGCCCGGGCGGGCCACCCCCAGGGTGCTGTTCTTCGAGAGCCTGATGAACACGGACATGCCGCACAACGACCGCGAGCTGTCCCAGGGCGTGCTGCACATGGCCTCTTCCCTGGCCGGGACGGGCTCCGAGGTCGTGCTGGCCAACGTGAAGATGCCGATCCAGGGGGACCGCAGACCGGCGAGCGGGCTGGAGACCCTGGACGCGGCGCTGTCCGGCGGTCCCATCGGCCTGGTCTGCATCACCCTGCTCGAGGGCTACTTCGAGGGGGTCGTTGAGCTCATCGAAGAGCTCCGTCGCAGGGGCTGCCACGCGCGCATCGCCGTGGGCGGCGTCATGCCGACCCTGTCCCCCGAGCAGGTCGCCGCACACCTGCCCCAGGTGGCCCTCGTGTGCCGCGGCGCCGGCGAGGTCTTTCTGCCCAGGCTGGTCGAGATCCTGGGTGACACCGACTCCTTGCAGCCCTTCACCTCCGCCCAGCGCGGGGCCCTGCTCCAGCTGGACGGCCTGCTCGCCTTGGACGGCCAGAGCCTGGTGTCGGCGAACTCGGCCGCTGTGGTGGAGGTCGGCGACCTGGACCGGGTCCCCCTGGCGCTGCAGCACCTGGAGGCCCGGCACCTGCAGGGCGGCATGGAGCTGGCGACCAGCCGCGGCTGCGTGCACCGCTGCACCTTCTGCTCCATCCTGGGGCGCGAGAGCTACCAGGCCCGCTCGGCCGAGGGCGTCTTCCAGCTGCTGAGCCGCTACGAGGAGCGCTTCGTCGAGCTCTTCGGACCCCAGATCCCGAGCAACGCCTACCGTCTGCACATCAGCGACGACGACTTCGCCTGCGATCTGCGGCGCGCCTGCGCCTTCTTCGCGGGCTTGGGCAGCACCCGCTTCCGGCTCTCCAGCGTGCAGGTCTCGGTGGCCGACCTCTGCGTACGTCAGGACGGCAAGCTCACAACAGAGCTGCACCCGGAGCTCTTGAAGGTCCTGCGGCCCGAGCTCTTCGCCGACGAGGGCCGCCCCATCCCGACCTCGGACTACGTGCGGGACCACAAGAGCCGAGCCTGGAGCAGCTACCTGCAGCTCGGCGTCGAGACCTTCAGCGGGCGCGAGCTGATCCGCCTGGGCAAGGGCTACCGCCTGGAGCATGTCCGTGCGGTCGCCGCGGCCCTGGATGCGCGGCGCCTGCACATGGACGCCTACTTCATCCAGTCCAACTCCGAGACCAGCGCCTCCGACCTGGTGGACTCGGTGATGGAGCTGGCCCGCCTCAAGCTGCGCCACCCCCGGCACTTCCACCTGCGCTTCCCGGTGGTGCCCCACCTGGTCTCGTACTTCCCCTCGGCCAGCCATCGACGCAAGCTGCAGCAGGGCAAGGCCGACAGCATGGTCCTGCGCGGCCTGGCCTCGGTGCCCGGGCACGAGGAGC
>CALGIB010000485.1 GCA_937915955.1 uncultured Pseudomonadota bacterium | reverse complement strand
GACGAGGACTGCACCTACGACCAGGCGGTCTACGACATCTACAACGGCGACCTGCGCGGCAGCTTGACGGGCACCCAGAACGCCATCACGCACACCATCGCCATCAAGGTCGACGGCACGTCGATCGCCGAGCAGCTCTACGGCAACGCCTCGGACCAGATCGGCAACGACGGCATCTACACGGTCGCCAACTCCGGCGACGCGCTGCTCGGCTCCATCACGACGGTCATGGGCTACATCCGGTCCGGCTTCTACTCGCGCTCGGCCCCCATCGTCTCGGTCGACGGCGACCGCGTCATCTACAGCTTCTACGAGATCACGGGCACCAACCCCCTCGCGGAGGGGCACGTCCGCGCCTACAAGATCGACAACGATCCGACCTCGACCACCTACGGCGAGGTCGTCTACGACGGCGACAGTCAGTTCGGCGGGGCCCAGTGGGACGCCGGCGACCTGCTCGTGTCGCGCCCGGTCACCGCCTCCGAGCAGCAGCCGGACGACCGAGACGGCATCGGCAAGCGTGACATCTACACCTTCGTGGAGGAGGTCTACGACTGGAACTCGTCAGGCAGCTCGCTCTACTCCGAGGCCGACAGCACCCACCGCATGGGCTTCGACTACGACTTCGCGAACGAGGTCAGCGCTTCGGCGGACGGCGCCGCGTTCCTGGAGCTGTTCCTGGACACGACGGACTCCGACTCCGACGGCTGCGCCGACGACCTGGCCTATGACCTGACCAAGGACGGCTGCGACGTCGACCAGGACGACCTGCAGGCGCTGATCGACTTCTCCCGTGGTCTGGTCACGTCCGAGTTCCGCTACCTCGACAAGGAGCGCGGCTACTGGAAGCTGGGTGACTCTCCGCACTCGCAGGCCTACGTGACCGGCGACCGCTCGGACATCTTCACCGCCGACCCGACCTATCAGGCCTTCCTGAAGGACCGCGCCGATGACGCCGAGGTCGTGCTCATCGCCGCCAACGACGGAATGCTGCACGCCTTCCGTCTGTACGACGACCCCGCGACGACCACCATCTCGAGCAGCTCGGGCAGCACCGAAGACGCGGACGAGGCCGGTGAGGAGCTCTGGGCCTGGATTCCGGCGTACACGCTCTACCACGACAAGGACGAGGACTGGTCCGGCAACCTCATCGACATGATGTGGTACGGGCGCACCTTCCTCTTCGACGGTTCTCCTGTCGTCGAGGACGTCTGGATCGACGACGACGCGGACGGTGTCAAGGCCAACGACGGCTCCGAGTGGCGCCGCGTCGTGATCGTCCAGCAGGCCAAGGGTGGTCCCGTCACGCTCGCGCTGGACATCACCGACGCCGAAGCGCCCGAGTATCTCTGGGAGCAGACCAACGAGCCCGAGGTCGAGGCCATGGGCTACACGGTCTCCCGCCCGGTCATCGCCAACATGTACAACAACGAAGGGTCCACGCCCTTCGACAGCTGGACGGCGATCTGGGGTGGCGGCCGCGCCGTGCCCTACAGCAGCAGCACCAGCTACTACGTCTCCTCCGAGGCCAACCTCTACTTCTGGCACGTGGGCGACGACTACTGGAGTGGTCGCAGCGACTCGGGCTATTACGACCAGCAGGGCAGCAACGGGCATCCTGAGGCGGGCACGATCTCGGCGACGCTCTCGGACACCGACAGTCGCTACGAGTACGGCTACATCTCCGGCTCGATCGCGGCCGTGGACGCGGACTCCGACGGTGACGTCGACGTCATGTACTTCCCGGTCACGGCGGCCTACGAGCCGACCGACATGGGCGACATCGACGGGGACGGGCAGTCCGGCACCGATGACCCCTCGGATCCTGGCTACACCTGGATGTACAAGGCCATCATCGACGTCACGGACCCCGATGACCCGACCTGGTGCGAGTTCTACGACCCGAACGACTACATCGGCGAGCGCCCCGAGGTCTACTACGCTCCGACGACCGCCTGGCACGGCGACGGAAGCCTGGGCGTGTACTGGGGCTCCGGCTCTCCCTACACCCGCGAGTCCAGCGACTACGGCTACCTCTTCGCGGTCAAGGATCCGACCCCGCAGACCTGCTCCTCGGCCACGCCGCTCAGCGACTGCCCCGGCGTGGGCGGCACCTACAAGCTGGCCTCGGGTGAGGGCCTGACGGGCGATCCCGTCGTCTTCGCCGGCACGGTCTACTTCTCGACCTACGAGCCGGCTGCGGATCGCTGTGACGGCGGCACCGGCCGGATCTACGGCCTGTCCTTCGAGGACTGCAGCGGCACCACGGACCTGGACGGCGACGGCGTCGTCGACGAGTACATCGAGGTCGACGGCTACCCCAGCTCGGTCGCCATCTCCGAGAACGGCACGCTGTACTACGGCACCTCGAACCCCGACGAGGCCGGCTCGGCCATCGGCGAGATCACGGGCAGCACGGATCCCTTTGGCCAGATCGCCTCGGTCGGCCTGCGCGAGATGTTCTGAGCGCGAGCTGACCCGACCGCTTCCTGGGCGGCGGGCCCAGGGTCGCCGATCTCAGGGTGCGCCGGACGGGGCTCTCGCCTGGGCGTCCTCGAGCACCTGGCGCGTGTTGGCGTTGCCTGGATCGAGCTCGAGCGCCCGCTCCAGCGAGCTGACGGCCCCCTCGAAGTCGCCCTGTCGGGCCCGAGCCAGTCCCAGGCCGGCGTGGGCCCGCCAGTAGCCGGGGTCCTCGAGCACCGCGCGCCGGTACTCGGCCTCGGCCGCGGGCAGCTGGTTGAGCTCGAGGTAGCAGCGCCCGAGCAGGTCCAGGTTCTTGGCGCTCGGCGCCCGCTGCGCCGCTGACTTCGCGTAGAAGATCGCGTCGTTGGGCCGCCCCAGCTGCAGGTAGACCTCGGCGAGCGCGGAGCTCGGGAGCGTCGAGGTGTCGCCGGCCAGTCCCCGCGCCACGCCGAGCTCCTCCGCCGCTTCCGCGTCTCGGCCGAGGCCCATCAACAGAAGGCCGAGGTGGTGGTGGGGGCGCCACTCCAGCGGATGCACCTGAACGGCGTGGGTCAGCGCTGCGAGCGCCTCGTCCATCTGCTCTCGCGCCGCCAGCAGCTGCGCGAGGCCCAGCAGCGCGTCGAGGTGATCGGGGTCCAGGGCAAGGGCCGCCTCGAAGTCCTCCTTGGCCCGCCGGCGATCGACCACCAGGCCGCAGCGGCCGGCCAGCGCGTGCGCCTCGGCCGAGCGAGGGTGCATCCACAGCGCCGCGCGGGTCTGGGTGAGGCAGGTGCGCCACGCCAGGCTGTTGGGACCCTGCTGCTGGCCAAGCGCGATCGCCTCCCTCGCGCGGTCGAGGTACGGCTCGATCAGGGGCTCGAGCGCGCGCTCGTCCAGACAGCGGCCTCCCTCGAAGAGCCCGGGGACGTCGCCGGAGGTGCTGCTGGAGAGCACCTGGAGCAGACAGGAGTTCGTCGCGGCCCGCAGCTCGAGCGCCGCCTCGACCTCGGGATCCAGGCCCAGATACCAGGTGGGCGGCACCACGTGCTCCTCGAGCAGGCTGGCCAGCAGCTTCGGGCGTCGGAAGACCACGTCGGTGAGCCTCCACCGTGCGCTGGACCCGCCCGCCGCGGCCAGGCCCTGGACGCCCGCGCCGTCGACGAGGGCGCGATCGGCGAGATCCAGCGGGGTGCCGATCGACAGCGCCTCGAGCTGCGCCCGCCCCAACTCCGCCGAGCGGAGGATCCTGTCCCAGCCGACCTGGGCATCGTCGGGCCAGGCGGCGAGCAGCACTTGATCAGCGCCCTCGGGTGGCAGGAACAGGCGGACCTCGCCAAAGGCCGCGTCGACGTCGTGCAGCAGCGCCGCGAGCTCCGCCTCGGTCATCCAGTTCAGCGGGATGGTCAGGAGGTAGACGCCGTCGGGAGCCAGCGCGGCTCGGCGGCGCCTTAGCTGGCGGGGCCCGGGCAGCCCCTGGTGGGCGTCCGACCAGGTCGTGGCGCAGAGCTCAACCAGGACGTCGAGGTCGCTGGCTTGGCCTAGATAGACCTCGGTGGCCTGCGGCACCAGGCGCACCGAGGGGTGCAGGTAGGCCGAGGTCATCGCCTCGTCGGATTCGTGCAGGGCCAGGATCAAGTCTCGGTTGCCGACGACCACGTCGGTGGCGTCCATTTCCTGGACTACCAGCGCGCTGGTCGTGCCTCCGAGCGCCTCGCCGAGCACCGCAGCGTGTCCTCGGCGACCGGCCAGGGCCGGGCCGAGATGTCCTGCGAGTCGGGCCGTCTTGTCCGAGCGGCTGTCGCGGCGGTGATCGAGGCCGTCGATCAGCACGCGGGCGAAGCGGCCGTCCCGCGTCTCCACGAGCTCGCTGCCGTCCGGCCCCCAGCCCCCGATGGCGGGCTCGAGGGTGTCGACCAGGTGGGCCTCCTGGCCCGGGGCGTCCGAGGTGCGGAGCAGGTAGATCTGCCCGCGGGTCAGATCGATCTCGGGCCAGGGGAGGGGAGCGAGCGCCACCGCTGCCACCCCCGCGAAGCCGAGCGTGGCCAGGCCCTTGTCGCTCCATCGGGGCGCGAGGACGACGAGCGCGCCGCCGAGCACCAGCGCGCCGAGGAGCAGCTGGTCGTGGAAGTCCGGCCCGGAGTCCAGGCCCAGCAGGCCACCCGCGCCGATCGCCAGGAGTCCCAGGCCGCGCGCCGCGCGCCGGAGTCCCAGCGATCGCCAGGCCAGTCCACCCAGCAACGCGGCAGGGCCGCTGGTGCCGACCAGCATCAACAGGGCGATGAGCCGGGGGTCCTCGGCGCCGGCGAGCGGAAGCAGCCAGACCTCGGTCCGGTAGGGGATCGCCGCCAGCATCACCAGGGTCGCGGGCGCCGAGATCAGCGCCAGCGCGGCAGATCGCTGGGGGTGCGTGACCAGCACGCCGACCGCGGCGGCCATCCACAGCGCCGCTGAGGCGGGGGCGAGCTGACCGAGCGGAGTCGGGTCCAGGGTCCCGCGCGCCGCGACGACCGCGCCCGTTCCCGCGAACGCGCAGAGACCGAGGCCCAGCAGGGCGGCGACCGCTCCTAGTGGCGAGTCCACGGCGGGGGGAAGGTGCGCGCGATCCGGCCAGCG
>CALGIB010000484.1 GCA_937915955.1 uncultured Pseudomonadota bacterium | reverse complement strand
CCAGCAGCTGCGAGCCCGCGACCAGCTGGTCGAGATCCAGGCTCCCTGCGACACCCACCTCGAGATCGCGGAGATCCACCGCCGCGTCATCGCCGCGGGCGGGCCCGCGCTGCTGTTCGCCACCCCCACCACAGGTGAGCAGGCCTGCAGCTTCCCCCTGGTGACCAACCTGTTCGGCACCAAGGAGCGCGTCGACCTGGCCTTCGGCCGCCGGCCCCAGGAGTTCATCGAGCGCGTCGCCAGGCTGCCCCACACCCTGATGCCGCCCGGCATCGGCAAGCTCTGGGAGCACCGGGACTTCCTGGGCGAGGCCTTCAAGGTGGGGCTCAAGAGCGTCGCCCGCGGGCCCGTGACCGAGGTCGTGGATCGGCCCGCCGCCCTGGACCGACTGCCGCTGCTGAAGCTCTGGCCGGACGACGGCGGTCACTTCATCACGCTGCCGCTGGTCTACACCGAGCACCCGGACGACGGCAGCCACAACCTGGGCATGTACCGGATCCAACGCTTCGACGCGCAGACCACGGGCATGCACATACAGATCGTTCGGGGCGGCGGGGCCCACCTGCACGTCGCCGAGCAGTCCGGGCGGGACCTGCCCTGCACGATCTTCGTCGGCGGCCCGCCCGCGCTCATCCTCTCGGCCATCGCGCCCCTGCCCGAGAACGTGCCCGAGCTCATCCTGGCCAGCCTGGTGCTGGGCGAGAAGCTCGAGCGCTGCGACAACCCCGTGGCTGGTCACCACCCCCTGGTCGCTAGCGCCGAGTTCGCGCTCATCGGGCGCATCGCCCGGGGCGAGCGGCGACCGGAGGGCCCCTTCGGCGACCACTACGGCTACTACAGCCTGCAGCACGACTACCCGGTGTTCCACTGCGAAGCGCTGGCCCACCGCAAGGACCCCATCTTCCCCGCGACCGTCGTCGGCAAACCCCGCCAGGAGGACTTCTTCATCGGGGACTACCTGCAGGAGCTGCTCTCGCCCCTGTTCCCGCTGGTCATGCCCACCGTCAAGCAGCTCTGGAGCTACGGCGAGACCGGCTACCACAGCCTGGCCGGCGCGGTGGTGCGCGACCGCCACCACCGCGAGGCGCTGACCAGCGCCTTCCGCATCCTCGGTGAGGGGCAGCTCAGCCTGCAGAAGTTCCTGCTGATGACGGACCAGGACGTGGACCTGCGCGACTTCCCCAGCCTGCTCGAGGCCGTGCTGGCCCGCTTCCGGCCCGAGACCGATCTGTACGTGTTCGCCAACCTGTCCATGGACAGCCTGGACTACACCGGGCCCGAGGTGAACAAGGGCAGCAAGGGCGTCATGGTCGGCCTGGGCGAGCCCGTCCGCGAGCTGCCTCGCCAGTTCAGGGGGGAGCTCCCCCGTCCGCTGACCGCGGCGTCGGTCTACTGCGGCGGCTGCCTGGTGGTCCAGGGTCCGAGCTTCGCCGCGGACGCCGAGCTGCCTCGAGCCCTGGTCGAGTCGGGCCAGTTCGAGGGCTGGCCCCTGGTGGTGCTGGTCGACGACGCCGAGGAGGCCACGCGCAGCGACGCGCGCATGCTGTGGACCACCTTCACGCGCTTCGAGCCCGCCTCGGACATGCACTGCGCGGGCCGCATCCACGCCAACCACATCGTCTACAGCGGCGCGGTCTTCATCGACGCCCGCATGAAGCCCAGCTACCCCGCGGTGGTCGAGTGCGACCCCGACACGGCCGCCAGGGTCACCCGGCGCTGGAAGGAGTACTTCCCCGGGGGTGGGGTCGAGATGGGCGACTCGGAGATGGCCCACCTGGGCTGAGCGCGGCGCTCAGTGCTCGAGATCCCCGTCCTGGGGGTCCGTCAGGGCCTCGGTCGCGGCCACCAGCGAGGAGAAGGGCAGCAGCTCCACGTCGTCCATCGGCACGCTGACCTCGGTCCAGGCCGTGGGGTCGGCGAGCACGCGGTCGCGAGCCTCTCGCACGGCCAGGCGAAGCAGCTCGGTCAGCAGACCGCCGGTGGGCTCCAGGGCCTGAACGGCCGCCGAGCAGGTGGAGAGCTGC
Organism: uncultured Pseudomonadota bacterium; assembly: GCA_937915955.1. Lineage (GTDB taxonomy): Bacteria > Myxococcota_A > UBA796 > UBA796 > CAJQPC01 > JAAESX01. Next base: position 3,167 of record CALGIB010000484.1, on the reverse strand, counting down.
TCGGCCAGGAACCACTGCTCGTGCCAGGCCAGCTCGCCTTCGCCCAGCAGCGCCAGGGTGTCGTCCAGCACCCCCTCGACGTAGTCCCGAGCCTCGCGCACCGGGAAGTCCCGAGCGCGCAGGTCGCGCGCCTCCCGACGCAGCTCGTCGAGCAGCGCGCTGACCCGCACGGGGTCGTCCGAGGCGATGGCCGCTCGCAGCTCACGGATCTGCTTGGGCGTGACTTGCATCTCGGGTCCTCCTCGTTGTCGACGACCGGGTCCCGGTCTCTTCCTACGCCGTCCACGCCACACCTATTCCCGGTCCGTTAGAGTGCGACCGAGCGACAGGAGTGCCGGATGAAGTGTCCCGTGAGCGGCGAAGAGATGCACACCGAGGTGCGTGATGGTGTGACCATAGACACCAGCGACGCTGGCATCTGGCTGGACAAGAAGGAGCTCTTCTTGCTCACCGAGGCCGAGCGCGCCAAGTCCGCCAGCTTCTTCGAGGACCTGTTCCGCGAGCAAGTGCGGCCCCCCGTCGACCGTCAGCGGGTCCTGAGCTGCCCCCGCTGCGGTCAGACCATGGAGATCGTGGACTACGTCGGCGTGCACATCGATCGCTGCCGCGAGCACGGCGTCTTCCTGGACTCGGGCGAGCTCGCCGCGATCCTGAACAACCTGCGCAACGACCCGGCCTACGTGCGCGGCATCGCGCAGCGCCTCTCGGACCTGAAGCTCTGAGGCGCTGACTCCCTGAGGGGCGCCGCCGCCGGCCCCCGCCTCGTCAGCGCCGACGCCGGAGCAGCGCGAGGCCCGCCAGCAGCCCGAGCAGCCCGGCCGCGTAGCCACCCTGAGCGGGGGTCTCGGACGCACAGCCGCAGGGCCCGTGCTTGTCCATGCCGTTGCCCGGCAGGCCGCTGTCCTCGATGCCCTCGAAGTCGTCCTCGGGGTCCAGCGGATCGGTGCCGCGCTGGACCTCGGTGCCGTCGTCGACGCCTCCGTCGTCGGTGTCTGCGTCCAGCGGGTCGGTGCCGGTCTCCAGGACCTCCTCGCCGTCGCCGAGCCCGTCGTCGTCGGTGTCCGGGTCCAGCGGATCGGTCCCGTACTCGTGCTCCTCGGCGTAGTCCGTCAGCCCGTCCTCGTCCGTGTCGGCCAGGTCGTCCGAGCCGTCCAGGGGGTCCGTGCCGTCGGTGTGGACCTCGTCCCCGTCCTCGCGCCCGCCGTCGTCGGTGTCCGCGTCGTTCGGATCGGTGTCGTAGTGGATGACCTCCTCGCCGTCGCTCAGGTCGTCGTCGTCACAGTCGGGGTCCAGCGGGTCGGTCTCCCAGGTGTCGACCTCCTCGCCGTCGTCCAGACCGTCGCCGTCGGTGTCGTCCTCGAGCGGGTCCGTGCCGGTGGTGTTCAGCTCCTCGCCGTCGCTCAGGCCGTCGCCGTCGGTGTCGTCATTGTTGGGATCGCAGCCGTAGGTGTCGACCTCGTCCCCGTCGGAGACCCCGTCACCGTCGCTGTCGTCGTCCGTGGGATCGGAGCCGATCTCGACCTCCTCCCCGTCGCTCAGCCCGTCGTTGTCGCTGTCGTCGTCGTAGGGGTTGCAGCCGTGCGCCCTCTCCTCGTCGTCGTCCAGGCCGTCGCCGTCGCTGTCCGCGGCGGGCGCGCCGTCGTCGCCGAGCGTGTCGCTGTCGGTGCCGTGGTCGACCTCGACGCCGTCGCAGACGCCGCCGTTGTCGCTGTCGGGGTCGCTGGGATCCGTGCCGTCGTCGAGCTCGTCCCCGTCACCCAGGCCGTCGCCGTCGCTGTCGTCCACCAGCGGATCCGTGTCGGCCACGTCGCACTCCCCGCCGTCGTCCACGCCGTCGCCGTCCGTGTCCGCCCGGTTCGGATCGGTGCCGTAGGTGTGGCACTCCTCGCGGTCGTCCAGGCCGTCGTCGTCGCTGTCCGCGTCGTTGGGATCCGTGCCGTAGGTGTCGCACTCCTGGGCGTCCGTCAGGCCGTCGTCGTCGCTGTCCTCGTCCAGGGGATCGGTGCCCCAGACGTCCCGCTCCTCCGAGTCGGTCAGCCCATCGTCGTCGCTGTCCGCGTCGGTGGGCTCGGTGCCCTGGTCCACCTCGTCGCCGTCGCTGATGCCGTCGCCGTCGGTGTCCGGCTCGTGGGGATCACAGCCCCAAACAGCCTCCTCGTCGTCACTCAGCCCGTCGCCGTCGCTGTCGGTGCCGTCCGTCTCGATGACGTCCGCGACAGTCGGGTCCGTGCCGCGCTCGACCTCGTCCCCGTCGTCCACGCCGTCGCCGTCGGTGTCCTCGCGGTCCGGATCGCAGCCCCAGATCTCCACCTCGTCCCCGTCGTCCAGGCCGTCCCCGTCGCTGTCGCTGTCGCTCGGGTCCGTCTCGTAGGACTGACACTCCTCGCCGTCGCCCAGGCCGTCGCCGTCGGTGTCGGGGTCGTTCGGATCGGTGTGGTAGGTGTCGCACTCTTGGGCGTCGTCCAGCCCGTCACCGTCCGAGTCCGTGTCGAGTGGATCGCAGCCCCACTCGTTGATCTCCTCCTCGTCGTCCAGGCCGTCGCCGTCCGTGTCCGAGTCGAGGGGATCGGTGCCGTGGATCAGCACCTCGTCCCCGTCGCTCAGCCCGTCGCCGTCGCAGTCGGGGCGGGTCGGGTCCGTGCCATGATCCCACTCGTCACAGTCTCCCAGCCCGTCACCGTCCGTGTCCTCGAGGTTGGGATCCGTGCCCATCTCGGCGACCTCGGCGTAGTCGTCGCAGCCGTCGTCGTCCGAGTCCGTGTCGAGTGGGTCCGTGCCGTGGGTCAGCACCTCGTCCCCGTCGTCCAGGCCCTCGCCGTCCGTGTCGGGATCCAGAGGATCCGTGCCGTAGGTGTCGACCTCGTCCCCGTCGCTGAGATCGTCGCCGTCCGTGTCGGGATCCAGAGGATCCGTGCCGTGCACGTCGACCTCGTCCCCGTCGTCCAGGCCGTCGGCGTCCGTGTCGGGGTCGTTGGGGTCAGTCTCGTAGGTCTTGACCTCGTCGCCGTCGGTGAGCCCGTCGTCGTCGCTGTCGGCGTCCAGGGGATCCGTGTGGGTGGTGTAGACCTCGCGGTAGTCGTTGAGGCCGTCGTCGTCCGTGTTGCGGTTGTTCGGGTCGGTGCCGTAGGTCAGCACCTCCTCGCCGTCGGTCAGGCCCTCGCCGTCGG